>CAZEEB010000004.1:1554-31800 GCA_964511245.1 uncultured Paludibacter sp. | reverse complement strand
AAATGTGGTTTGTAAACTGGGATTTGGGCGGTCCGTACTGGGATAAAGCCAATGCAATTGCTCAACGCTCCTATGCCAATTCACCACATTTGTTTGTTGATAAATGGGATACGCCCATCCTGGTAATTCACGGTGAAAAAGATTACCGTATTTTGGCTTCGCAAGGTATGGCAGCCTTTAATGCAGCCGTGTTGCGAGGAGTGCCAGCTGAAATGCTGATTTTTCCAGATGAAAACCATTGGGTGCTCAAACCACAAAACGGAATTTTGTGGCAGCGTACTTTTTATGAATGGTTGGATAAATGGCTAAAATAAAGAAAATAAAACATTTCTATTTATTAACCCGGTATTGTTCATTTCCATTTTTCAGAAAATCAACAATTTGTTTTGCAGCTGCAATACCGGCATTAATATTAGCTTCTGAAGTTTGAGCGCCCATTTTCTTTGGGGTTGTGAAATAACGACCTGCTAAGTTTTCTGCCATTTCAGCATCATTTCCCGGCACAACATCTGTAACATATTTAAAATCAGGATGTGACACCATAAAATCAAGTATTTCCTGTTCGTCAACAACTTCTTTACGTGCAGTATTTACTAAAACGGCAGCTTTGGGCATTAGGCTAAGTAACGCCGAATTTATTGATTTCTTGGTTTCGGGGGTTGCAGGTATATGAACAGATACAATATCGCAAGTGGCATATAAGTCCTGCACAGATTTCAAGCATTTTACACCATCGTTAGTCATCACTATTTCAGGACAATAAGCATCAAAAGCATACAATTCCATTCCAAAACCTTTGGCAATGCGGGCTACATTGCGACCCACGTTTCCGTAAGCATGAATTCCCAACTTCTTACCCAACAATTCAGTTCCGGAAGTACCGTTGTAGAAATTACGGATAGCATATATCAACATGCCAAATACCAATTCAGCCACAGCATTTGCATTTTGTCCGGGTGTGTTCATCACACAAACTCCGGCAGCAGTGGCAGCTTCCAAATCCACGTTATCGTAACCGGCACCGGCACGCACCACTATTTTTAGTGCTTTGGCAGCTGCAATTACTTCGGCATCAATTATATCACTACGAATAATTATAGCATTGGCATCAACAACTGCATCAAGCAATTGTTGTTTTTCGGTATACTTTTCAAGCAACGTTAATTCAAAACCTGCTGCTTCAATTTCTTGTCGGATTCCATCCACTGCAATCTTTGCAAATGGTTTATCGGTAGCAATAAGTATTTTCATATAAGCACCCTCGATCCCCCACAGGGGGAATTTAATTTGTTTGATTTGTATATTTAACTGCACTTCCCAAAGTTCCTCTCCTGTAGAGGGTTATGGGAGGCCTTAATGTTGTTTTTCAAATTCGTGCATGCAATCCACAAGTGCCTGAACACTTTCAATTGGCATGGCATTATAAATAGATGCTCTGTAACCACCTACCGAACGATGACCTTTTATACCATCCATTCCGGCAGCGATAGCAAATTTCAAAAAATCAGCTTCAAATTCAGCATATTCGGGTTTCATTACGAAACATACATTCATACGCGAACGATCTTCTTTCAAGGCTGTACCAACAAACATTTTACTATTGTCAATGGCGTTATATAGCAATTCCGCTTTAGCTATATTTTTCTTTTCCATTTCCATCACTCCACCATTGGCTTTCAACCAACGAAGTGTTTCTAGGGCGCTGTATATAGGCAATACCGGAGGTGTATTGTACATAGAACCTTCAGCAATATGGGTTTTATAGTTTAACATGCTTGGAATATAACGTGATACTTTTCCAAGTATATCATTTTTTATTATTACAAAAGCTAAACCGGCAGGTGCCAGATTTTTTTGAGCGCCGCCGTAAATAATTCCATATTTTGAAACATCCAACGGGCGTGAAAAAATATCCGAAGACATATCGGCAACCAATGGCACAGGTGAGTCTAAATCAACAAGCAATTCGGTTCCGTAAATGGTATTATTAGTTGTGATATGAAAATAATCGGCATCGGCAGGTATAACAAAGTCTTTGGGAATAAATGTATAATTAGCTTCTTTGGACGAGGCAACTTCCACTACTTCTCCAAAACCTTTAGCTTCTTTCATGGCTTTGCTAGCCCAGACTCCGGTATTAAGATAGGCGGCTTTATTCTCGAACAAATTAAATGGAATCATACAAAATTGCATGCTTGCACCACTACCTAAAAACAGTACAGAATAGCCTTCAGGAATATCTAATAATTCAATAAATAATGCTCTTGCTTCAGCAATTACCGCTTCAAAATCTTTAGAACGATGACTGATTTCCAATACAGAAAGTCCTGAACCATTGAAATCTAACACCGCCTGAGCTGTTTTTTCGATTACTTCGCGTGGCAGAATAGAAGGTCCTGCACTAAAATTGTGTTTCTTCATACTATAAAAATTTATTTTTGTTCTGATAGTTTTATTCTCAATTTTGAAACGACAAAAGTACTAAAAATTCAGCACCCTTCACGTTAATAAAATGGGTTTTTATAAACTTTTGGCTTTGATAATTTATAAAAATGCAATATCAATTCAAAAACAACATGATTATGCACAACCCTAAAATATGTGTGCAAAAAATAACAAAGAATTTACCTGCCGGTTATAATTCTCTTAACTTCATTTAACTTATTCAATGCTTCTACTGGAGTGAGATTGTTAATATCGAGACTTTTTATTTCATCACGTATTTGTTCCAATACGGGGTCATCAAGTTGAAAAAAACTCAGTTGTAGACCTTCACGCTTTTCAGCAATATCGGCAATTGGTTTTGATACGCCAGACTGACGGTTGTCAGTTTCTAATTGCTTTAGAATTTGTTCCGACCGTTTGACAATGCTTTGGGGCATTCCGGCCATTTTAGCGACATGAATTCCAAAACTATGTTCACTTCCGCCACGAACTAGTTTGCGTAAAAAAATTACTTTTTTATCCACTTCTTTTACTGACACATTGAAGTTTTTAATCCGCTGAAACGATTTTTCCATTTCATTCAGTTCATGATAATGTGTAGCAAAAAGCGTTTTGGCTTTACAGGTTCCATGTTCATGTATATACTCCACAATAGCCCATGCAATTGAAATACCGTCGTAAGTACTTGTGCCCCGCCCAAGTTCGTCGAAAAGCACCAAACTTCGGTTCGAAAGATTATTGAGAATGCTGGCCGCTTCGTTCATCTCAACCATAAAAGTGGATTCGCCCTGCGAAATGTTATCACTTGCTCCTACGCGCGTAAAAATCTTATCAACAACCCCGATTTTAGCACTTTCCACAGGCACAAAGCACCCAATTTGAGCCATAAGCGTAATGATGGCGGTTTGACGAAGCAAAGCTGATTTACCCGACATATTGGGTCCGGTAATAATAATAATTTGCTGAGTTTCATTATCAAGATATACATCATTGGCAATATAACTTTCGCCAATTGGAAGTTGCTTTTCAATCACCGGATGTCGTCCTTGCTTAATTTCAAGCACATCGGTATCCGAAATTTCGGGACGGACATAATTATTTTCAGCCGAAACTTTGGTAAAAGACAGCAGACAGTCAAGTTGAGCTATTAAATTGGAATTCAGCTGAATGGCTGTAATATACTCCACTAAACTCATTACCAGTTCGTTGAAAAGCCGAGTTTCGATTGCGAGAATTTTTTCTTCAGCGCCCAATATTTTTTCTTCGTAAATTTTCAATTCCTGAGTTATGTAGCGTTCGGCACTTACCAGAGTTTGTTTTCTAATCCAATTTTCGGGTACTTTATCTTTGTGGGTATTTCGAACTTCAATGTAATATCCGAATACATTGTTAAAACTTATTTTCAGGCTGGGAATTCCGGTAGCTTCACTTTCTCGGTCTTGTATTTGCATTAAAAAATCTTTACCCGAAAATGCCAATTGACGAAGTTCGTCCAAGTCAGCATCAATACCCGGCTTAAGTATGCTTCCCCGATTAATCATCATCGGAGGATCGTTATTAATTTCGCGATCAATTTTTTCTGAAATTAGCGTGCAAGCATTTAATTGATCTCCTATTTTTTGCAATGAAACGTTTTCGCTGGTGCTACAAGCTTGTTTAATCGGTTCAATGGCTTTAAGTGCCACTTTCAGTTGTACAACTTCACGGGGATTTATCCTCCCTACGGCCACTTTGGATATGATTCGTTCCAAATCGCCAATAAGAGCAATATTTTGTTCAAGCAATTGCCTCAGTTCGGGTTTTTTGAAGAAATTTTCCACTACGCTAAGTCGCTCATTTATAGGCTTCACATCCTTGAGTGGAAATGCCAACCAGCGTTTGAGCATACGGGCACCCATTGGACTAATTGTTTTGTCAATTATGTCTAAAAGCGTTTTTGCACCTTCATTTATCGAACCGTAAAGTTCCAAATTGCGAACCGTAAAGCGGTCGAGCCACACAAAACGCTCTTCTTCGATGCGCGAAAGCGTAGTGATATGGCCGGTTTGCTGATGGTGTGTTTGGTCGAGATAATGCATAATTGCACCGGCAGCCACCACTCCATTTTGTAAATTATCAACACCAAAACCTTTCAAGCTTTTGGTTTCAAAATGCTTCAGTAGTCGTTCATTTGCTGAATCGGGCGTATAAGCCCAGTCTTCGAGTGCATAGGTAAAGAATTTTGTACCAAACAGTTCTTCAAAATCACGTCGTTTGCTTCGGTCGAAAAGCACTTCCTTAGGACCGAAACTGTTCAGTAATTTATCAATGTATTCACCCGTTCCTTCGGCTACCAGAAATTCACCGGTTGAAATATCGAGAAAAGAAACACCTATTTTGTTTTTGTTGATATAAACACTTGCCAAAAAATTGTTTTCCTTGTGATTGAGCGTGGTATCGCTGTACGAAACTCCCGGAGTAACAAGTTCTGTCACACCGCGTTTCACAATTTTCTTAGTTAATTTCGGATCTTCCAGCTGGTCACAAATGGCTACCCTCCTACCCGCACGAACCAATTTAGGAAGGTAGGTATCCAAGGCGTGATGTGGAAAACCAGCCAGTTCGATGGTTTTTCCTGAGCCGTTGGCGCGTTTAGTCAGTGTAATTCCGAGTATTTGTGAGGCTTGAATAGCATCGGCAGAGAATGTTTCATAAAAATCACCACAACGAAAAAGCAAAATTGCATCAGGATGCTTTGCTTTAATTTCGTTGAATTGCTTCATCATCGGGGTTTCTACAATATCGTTGGTCATAATTATAAAAAGAACCCCTAACCCCAAAAGGGGAAAGGGAAGTTATTACAAAATTTACTATTTATCTTTTTTGAAAATCAGGGTTTATAGCTTTGCCAACAAAGCTTTTACTTTTTCTGAAATCAGTCTTCCTTCGGTTTTACCGGCAAGTTGTTTGCTGGCAATTCCCATTACTTTTCCCATATCTTGTGGACCGGCAGCACCAAGTTCAGAAATTATTGCTGCAATTGAACTTTCTAATTCAGCATCACTCATTTGCTGCGGTAAATACTTTTCAATTACCGAGGCTTCTGCTAATTCGTTTTGAGCAAGTTCAGGGCGATTTTGTTCGGAATAAATTTGTGCTGATTCTTTGCGTTGTTTCAACATTTTTTGAATAATTTTCACGGCCACATCGTCGGCTAAATTACCATCAGAACCTTTAGCCGTTTTTGCTTCCAAAAATTCTTTTTTCATTCCCCGAAGTGCTTCCAACGCCACTTTGTCGCGTGCAAGCATGGCTGTTTTTATATCAGCACTTACTTTATCATATAATTCATTCATACTTGATGTTTTTAACTTATTGATTAACTTATCTTTTTAATAATTTTCGTTTCCAGGAAGGAATACTCATTACTTTATTTAAGGTTGATTCGTCATCTAAATCTTCCAGTTTAATCACAGCCAATTGAGGCTCAGGTTCTTCTATTATTTTTGGTTCGATTTGCAGTTCCAGTTCCGGTTCTAAGTTGAACTCTATCTCTGATTCAACTTCGGGATTCAGTGAGTTGACATAGTACTCTTCATAGGTTTTTTCAATATTTGTTTTCGGAGTTTCTTCGGAATCTGCATTCTCAGAAATTTGTTCATCCGTTTTGTGCGCAGATTCTAAAAACCGTGAAGTATCGCTACTGAAAGTGGGTTTTCGAACATGTGCTTTAGCAATGTTGGCAGGCATTCCGGGAATATCACTCACTTCAAATCCGGTGGCAATAAGTGTAATTTTGACTCTCTCTTTAAGTTCTTCGTCGAAACTTGCACCCCATATAACCTGCACATTTTCACCCACTTTCGACATAAACTCATGAATTTGCTCAACCTCTTCCATTCTAATTTGGTCGCTATTTGAACAATACAAACTCAACAGAATTTTGCTTGCACCACTTACATCATTTGTATTGAGTAAAGGTGAGTTCAACGCATCTTCAATGGCTTTGGTAATGCGATTTTCACCCGATGCATAACCTGTATTCATTATGGCCACATTTCCATCTTTCATGATGCTATACACATCGGCAAAGTCGGTATTTATATAGCCTGGAACTGTAATAATTTCGGCAATAGCCTTGGCAGCATTTGTAAGCACATCATCCGCTTTGGCAAATGCATTTGAAAGTTCTAAATCGGGGTAAATTTGTTTCAATTTTTCATTATTAATAACCAAAATGGCATCAACATGTTCGCTCAGAGCAGCTACACCTTCAAGCGCCTGACGAATTTTCATATTCCCTTCAAAAGCAAATGGAATAGTAACGATTCCCACCGTCAGAATTCCCAAATCGTGCGCAGCTTTTGCTACCACCGGAGACGCACCGGTGCCGGTACCACCACCCATACCGGCAGTGATAAAAACCATTTTGGTATTATCTTTCAGAAGTTCCTGAATCTTTTGAATCGATTCTTCGGCAGCCATTTTTGCTACTTCTGGTTTTCCACCTGCTCCAAGTCCCTCGGTAGTATCTGCCCCTAATTGTATTTTTATTGGCACCGGCGATTTTAACAATGCCTGATTATCGGTATTACAAACCACAAATGACACATCGGTTATACCCTGACGATACATGTGATTTACGGCATTTCCACCACCGCCACCTACACCAATTACCTTTATTATTGAACTGTCAACCAGTGGCAATACCAATGGTAAACTTTCGTCTAAATATCCCATATCTTTATTGTTATTTCAAATTTATACTGAGATTCTTTGTTTTCTTAAAATTTATTTTCGCTCTCATCACCAAAATAAGTTGTGAATAAACCGGTTAGTTTTCCACCCAGGTAGCTTCCCTTCGGAAGTTTTGTCTTCTTTTTTAAATCATCCATTACTTCTACCATCGGATGATCTTTTCGATATTCGTGTGTAAGTAAAATTGTGCCCAGCATTTGGGCGTATTTTGGATTATGATATTTTTCATCTGTGTCCTCCGACAACCAGTCGGAATGATTTCCAAAACGAGGGGAAATGCCGGTTTTGTAAGCAATATAATCAATAATATTATTCAATTTTGAACCACCACCGGTAAGCACTATTCCGGCTTCCAATGTAAAAGGCAGATTATCAATGGCATCAAAAATTGGTTGCATAATTTCATCCAGCCGTGCTTCAATTATAGTTGCCAAAAATTTAGTTGAAATTTTTACCGGTGGATTTCCGGGCTCAACTGCTGTAATTTGAATATATACCGGCTCGTCAACCAATGATTCTAAAGCACATCCTTTAAGGCATTTTAGTCGTTCGGCATTTATTTCGTTAATTCCAAGCTCTTCAATGTCTTTTGTGATATTACTTGCACCCAAGGGAACAACAACCAAGGTTTGCAACACATGATCACGGTAAACAGCCAACGTAGTGGTACTTGCACCCATACTTATCAGAGCACATCCCTCTTCCCGTTCATGTTCCTCAAGGAGTACCGTAGACAGAGATTCAACTGTTAATGGTACAAATTCCTGCAAAACTCCGGTTCGGTCAAAGCAACGATCTAATTCAGCTTTAATAATAGAATGCCCGATAACAACCTGATAATTAACCATTAATTGAATGCCATTCATATTAACCGGAACGGAAACTCTTTTACCATCCAGAATGTATGAAACAGGAATAATTCCATAAACAGTAACATCCGGTTGAGTAAAATGCCGTTCACATTCAGCAGACATATCATCCAATAATTTTTTGCTAATGACATTGGACTGTCCTATTTGCCTGCTAACCGACCAGGTTAGATTTTTCATGCTTTTAGCACCAACAGATACCGAAACATGAGTAATATCAGGAGTTTTAGCACTATTTTTCAATAATCTAAGTAGCTCGCTTACCTTAAACGATGCACCCGATGGTTTTGCTACAATTCCCCAACGTATCTCATCCGAAGGTTTTGATTCTTCAGACAGAATTTTGACTGCGCCATTTTCGAGAACTTCAGCTGCCATTGCCGAAATACTTGAACTCCCAAAATCTAAGGCTATTAATTTAGTTGAAATCATAATTTACTGGCAATAATACTATCTTTTTTCAATGAGTCAATCAAGACTTTTTGAGGTATTTTTAAATTTTCTTTGTTGCATACAACCTGATCTTTGTACTGTAAATCAATTACTTTATACTTATTCCAACCCATTAGTTTGAACCCATTTATGTATAATTTGCGGAGTTTTTCTAACTTTTTTTGATAATTTTCAAGTTTTCCCAATACAATGATTGCATCGCCCACACGAGGCACAAGTTCAATTTTCATATCGTCGCGAACATGAATTTGTTCAATTTGCGCATTCCAAAAAGGATTATTTTCGAGGTATGTCACAAAATCAAACAATTCGCCACTTACCATCGATACTGTAACCCGACCGGAAATAACCGGCACATAAGCTGCAAAATTGGGCGATACGGGCATTGGTTTTCGATCGGCATCAATATAATAACTTCCTGTACCAACTACCCTGAATTTTGGTATCCGTTGAGTAATTCTCACATTTACTATCCCCGAAGGAGTTTTATAGCATTCTGCCACCTTTATCATTGGATTTCGGCGCAATGCCGTTTCAATGGCTTCGGTATTTATGTTTTTAACTGTTTTGCCAATTGGGTTTAAGTCCTTTTCAGTCAGAATAAGTGAAACTTCCTGTTCGGTAATTAATTGTTTTGCTGCATTATTCTGAAGCACAATTTCCAATTTGCCACACACTTTTTCATCATTTATTCCTGAAAAATACCATAGCGAGAAAGCAATGTAAGTCAATACCAGTACGCTAAAGAAACTTATCAATATGTATTTCCAAACAGGCTTCATTCGGTCATAATGGATGAAATTGTATCATTCGTCATTTTTAATTGTGCTTTTATTTTCGGAACGAGCGTGTCAATATCACCAGCACCAAATGTTACTAAAATATCTATCTCTTTTTGTTTGAGCAAAGGTAAGAGATTTTCTTTTGAGCACAATGTTTTGTCAAGCAACTTAACATCATCTAAAATAAGTTCAGAACTTACTCCTTCAATAGGCAACTCACGTGCCGGATAAATATCAAGAAGTATTAGTTCATCCAGTTCTGATAATGCCTTTGCAAAAGCAGGAGCAAAATCGCGCGTTCGGGTATACAAATGTGGTTGAAAAATTCCGGTTATTTTTCGGTGTGGATATAAATTCCGAATGGATGAAATACTTGCTGTCAGCTCACTTGGGTGATGTGCGTAGTCGTCCATAAATACTACTTTATCAGTTTTATAAACCACATTAAACCTGCGATAAATCCCTGAAAAAGAAGATATTCCGGTTCTAATCTCATCATTGTTTACTCCATTGAGCCAGGCAAGTGCCATTGCAGCCACGCTATTTTCAACATTTATCTGTACCGGAACGCCTAGTCGCACATCCGAAATTCGGTCGGTAGGCGTTACGAAATCAAAATGAATCTCGCCTTTAACCGTACGAATATTTTCCGCACAAAAATCGCCCCCATCATTCATGGAATAAGTATATAATTTTACTCCTTTATTGAGTCTGGGCAACATATCAATACCTTTTCGCATAATCAAGGCACCACCTGTGCGTATAAGCGAGCTAAAATACTCAAAACTTTCGCGGAATGCTTCAGGGGTTTCATAAATATCCAAATGGTCGGGGTCGGCAGAAGTAATAACTGCCATATAAGGTGATAATTGATGAAACGAGCGGTCGTATTCATCTGCTTCAATAACCACCAGATTACTTTCGGCCGAAAGTAATAAATTGCTATTGTAATTATTTGCAATTCCACCCAAAAATGCATTACAGGACACTTGAGACTGATACAACAGATGTGCTGCTATAGTTGATGTTGTCGTTTTTCCGTGCGTTCCGGCAATGCAAATTCCTTTGCTCTGGCGCGTTATGTCGCCCAAAACTTGTGCTCGTTTTTGAATTGTAAAACTATTTGTCTCAAAAAACTGCAATTGATTACTGTTTTTTGGAATTGCAGGTGTCAACACTATCAACGTATTTTCTGCATGGGTATACCTGGCCGGAATAGTTTCAACCGAATCATCAAAGCTAATTTCAATTCCTTCGGCTTGTAAATCCGTAGTCAATTTGGTTTCACTACGATCGTATCCGGCTACCCGAAAACCTTTAGTTTGAAAATAGCGCGCCAAAGCACTCATTCCAATACCCCCAATTCCCAAAAAATAATATTGCGTAAATTTGCTCATCTATAATTCAATTTCCAATCATACAACTTCCAAGTTACTGTATTGACATTCAATTTAATAACTTCATTATTTCTTCAGTAATTCTATCGGCTGAATCTTTTTCTGCCAGTTTCAAAATATTTTCACTCAATTTATTCAATTTAGTTTCTGAATGAATTAACTCCAAAGCTTTATCCACCAATTGTAATTTAGCATCCACATCGGTTATCAATATTGCAGCATCTTTTCGCACCAATGCCAATGCGTTTTGAGTTTGGTGATCTTCGGCCACATTGGGCGAAGGTACTAAAATTACAGGTTTTGCCAACAAACACAGTTCTGAAATAGAACTTGCTCCAGCACGCGAGATTACTAAATCGGCAATGGAATATGCCAGGTCCATTCGCGATACGAAATCAGTTAATAATACATTCGTATTAATATGACATTCAGTGGCTTTACGAGCCTCTTTTATATAAAATTTTCCGGTTTGCCAAATAACTTGAATATCTTCTACTTTTGATAATTTAGATAGTCCGGCTATGATACTTTGGTTTATCGTTCTTGCGCCTAAGCTTCCACCAACTACCAAAATTGTTTTCTTATTGGGATCCAATTTAAAAAACTGATAAGCTTCAATGGTTTTGGGTTTTACTAAGAATAAATCTTGCCTTACCGGATTGCCGGTTAATACTATTTTAGCAGTCGGGAAAAACTTATCCATACCTTCGTAAGCCACACAAATGGAATTCGCTTTTTTCGACAGTAATTTATTAGTTACACCTGCATACGAATTTTGCTCCTGAATTACCGTAGGTACTCCAAAGGCCGTTGCTGCCCGAAGTATTGGGGCACTTGCGTATCCGCCAACTCCTATTGCCACATCAGGCTTAAATTTTGTGATTATTTTACGGGCAATCAGCAAACTACGTAACAAATTCCATAGTACAACTACATTGCGAAGCATATTTTTACGGTCGAAACCACTCACCGGTAAACCTTCAATGGCATAACCTGCTGCTGGAACACGCTCCATTTCCATACGCCCCAGTGCACCAACAAATAGAATTTCAGCATCAGGCAATCGTTTTTTAAGTGCATTGGCTATACTAATGGCAGGAAAAATATGCCCTCCGGTACCGCCACCACTGATTATAAATTTATGCCTCATTTTCTGTTGCTTTTTTTGAATTATTTCTTGCAAATTTACGCAATTTATGCTGATTTACAAACTTTCCAAATCTAATACCGGCATTGCATCTTCAGTGTCGACATAAGATTCATCGATTGGATTTTCTTCGTTTTTTATTTGTCTGGTAATACCTAAAATTATTCCGAAATAAATACAGGTTATCAAAATAGAAGTACCACCACGACTAATAAGTGGGAGTGGTTGCCCCGTTACCGGTATTAAACTTGTGGCTACCGACATATTGATAAAGGTTTGAAGTACAATCATTAACGACAAGCCCATTACCAAAATAGCCGGAAATACAGAACCACATTTCATGGTAATCCTTCCGGCCCGAAACAACATTATCAGGTAAAGTATTATTACCAATACTCCACCAATCATACCCATTTCTTCAACAATGATGGAAAAAATAAAATCAGAATAGGCTTGTGGCAAATAATCACGCTCCACGCTGTTGCCGGGACCAACACCGAGCACTCCACCGCGTGCTATGGCAATTTGACCATAAATCTCCTGTCGGTTTTTATCCGTAACTATGTATTTATTTTCTTTGGCTTCTTTATCCGAATGCCTTTCAATACGTGCAACCCAAGTATATGCCCGTTTAAAAACCTTTGGCATCGATTTTTCCGGTATCGTTTTTACAGCGCCGTAACCCACCAGCAACAATACAATTAATAAGCCGCCAAGTGAACCTAAATACTTAAATGAAATACGACCTATGTACATCATGATAAATACAACGATGAACAAAATAGCTGCTGTAGAGAAATTTTCAAGCAATATCAATCCGCAAATTACAATAAGCATTAAAATGGTATTTCTAAAATAAATCCATTCCTCCTTTGAATTATCTCTAATTCGCGAAATTAAGTCGGCTGCAACTATAATTACCGATAGTTTTGCCAACTCTGAAGGTTGAAATTGTATACCACCAATAACCAACCAACGGGCTGCATCGTTTTCGCTATGCCCTTTAAACAATACAAAAACCAACAGAATAGTTGATAGAATTAACCCAAAATAAGATATTATCCGTATCCAGCGATACGGCACCATGTGTACCACAAAGGCTATAACAATGCCGAAAGCAAGAAACATAAGATGACGCAAAACCGGCGCAGCATGGTTTGTGGCTTTATAAGCCAAAGTACTCGAAGCACTGTACATTTCAATAACCGAGATTCCACACAAAATCAGAAACACAACCCAAAGTATTGTATCGCCTTTTAAATATCGTTTGAATAATGTTTCCATAAACTTTCACTATAAACAGAGATAAATTTACTGCAATTTAATTATAAGTTTCGAACATTGTTTTTAAATTGAATTCCACGGTCTTCGTAATTTTTAAATAAATCGAAACTGGCACAGCAGGGCGAAAGCAAAACTGTATCGCCATCGGCTGCCATCCGATAGGCAGTTTTCACAGCATCTTCCATTGAAGTAACATCCTGTATCCTGGAAACTTTTGAATCGAAAAATGCATGTAACGGTTTATTATCCAGCCCCATAAAAATTAATCCTTTTACCTTATCGCGCACCAAAATTTCAATTTCAGAATAGTCATTTCCTTTATCAGTTCCACCTAATATCAAAATTACCGGTGTTTTCATGCTTTGTAGCGCATACCAGCAAGAGTTCACATTAGTGGCTTTAGAATCGTTAATAAATCGAATATTTCGTACCGTTGCCACATATTCGAGTCTGTGCTCTACACCCTGAAAATCTTGTAAAGACTGTCGAATAGATTCTTTGCGAACATTCACAATGGATGCTGCAAGCCCTGCTGCCATTGAATTATATGTATTGTGAAGTCCTTGAATTGCTAGTTCTGAAGTTGGCATGTTTAAGTGTAATTTTAAAGTTTGTATAATCAATTCATCATTTTCAATAAATGCTTTTGTTTTTTCGTTTCGTTCAATTGCAAATGGATACAATGCCGATTGGATATTCCTTTTAGACAACTCAGTTTGTATTACCGGGTCGTTTTCCCAGAAAATAAAACTATCATCGGCGGTTTGATTTTGTGTTATCCTAAATTTTGAATCAACATAGTTTTGAAATTTATAATCGTATCTATCTAAATGGTCGGGAGTAATATTTAGTAAAATTGCAATATCTGCTTTAAATTCGGTCATGCCATCCAGTTGAAAACTACTTAATTCCAGCACATAGTAATCAAATTTTTCAGTAGCCACTTGCAATGCCAAACTTTGACCTACATTGCCGGCCAAACCAACTTTTAAGTTTGTTTTTTTAAGAATATGATATACCAACATGGTAGTAGTGGTTTTACCATTACTGCCTGTAATGCATATCATTTTTGCTTTGGTATACCTTCCTGCAAATTCTATTTCGGATATTACTGGAGTGCCCAGCGCATGTATTTTTTTTATTAAAGCTGCTTTATCAGGTATACCCGGACTTTTGATAATTTCATCGGCATTTAATATCAATTCTTCACTGTGTTGTTTTTCTTCCCAGGCTATATCATAACTATCTAGAAGCACTTTATAGTTTGATTTAATTTCGGACAAATCGGAAAGAAAAACATCAAAGCCCTGTTTCTTTGCTAATACTGCCGCACCCGTACCACTTTCGCCACCACCAAGTATTACTATTCTTTTAGCCCCACCCGACTTCCCTACAGAAGAGGAAATTGAGTTACTTCCATCTATATAATTTTCTTTTTTCATTCTGTAATTTAGCGTTAAACCCTTCCAAAATAGGTATTTAAGTAACTTTATTACCTTATCTTCAGCGTAATAATTGTTATTGCAGCCAGTATTATACCCACTATCCAAAATCGAATTACAATT
Source organism: uncultured Paludibacter sp. (assembly GCA_964511245.1). Lineage (GTDB taxonomy): Bacteria > Bacteroidota > Bacteroidia > Bacteroidales > Paludibacteraceae > Paludibacter. Next base: position 17,121 of record CAZEEB010000004.1, on the reverse strand, counting down.
TTTGATTCGGGCATGGCTTGCAGCGGACGTTGAAAATAGGCTTGAATACCAGCATTGCCTTGTTTTTGATAATGATGATGCAATGGAGTCATCTTGAAAATTCTACGTCCTTCGCCAAAACGTTTTTTTGTAAATTTAAAATATCCAACCTGCATTACTACTGATAAATTTTCGACCAAAAACACTCCACATAAAATTGGAATTAACAATTCTTTTCTGATTACTATGGCAAAAACTGCGATTAATCCGCCCAATGTTAAACTACCGGTATCGCCCATAAAAACTTGTGCTGGGAATGCATTATACCACAAAAATCCAATAGTTGCACCAATAAATGCACCTGCAAATACAAGTAATTCCCCTGTGCCGGGCAAGTACATAATATTTAAATATCCGGCATAATTGATGTTACCTGACATGTAGGCAATTATTCCTAATGTAACGCCCATTATTGCCGACGAGCCTGTAGCAAGTCCATCGAGGCCATCGGTAAGATTAGCACCATTTGAAACAGCTGTTACAATGAAAATTACCGCAATAACAAACAATATCCAACCGTACTTTTGAGCTGAATCGCCCGCCAATTTGAATGCATCGGCATAATCCAGATTGTTGTTTTTAACAAATGGAATAGTGAATTTGGTCGATTTTACATCTTTTTCTGCATATTGCACATTTTCTACCCGTTTACTAACTCCTTTTATTTCAGTATTTTCTCTGATTTTTACTTGTGGACTTACATACATTGTTATACCAACAATTAATCCCAATCCAATTTGACCCACTATTTTAAACCGACCTTTTAAACCTTCTTTATTTTTACGAAACACTTTGATATAATCATCCAGAAATCCAATCAACCCCATCCAAATGGTTGTTATAAGCATCAACAACACATAAATATTAGTCAGATTTGCCAATAGAAGTGTTGGAATTAAAATGGCAATTATAATGATAATTCCACCCATTGTTGGAGTTCCTTTTTTACTCATTTGACCTTCCAAACCCAGTTCCCGAATGGTTTCGCCAATTTGCTTTTTTTGTAAAAAATCAATTATCCGTCGCCCAAACATCGTTGAAAGCATCAATGCCAGTATAAATGCTAAACCCGTACGAAACGAAATGTAATTTAGGAGTCGCATACCCGGAAAATCGACTATTTTTTCTAAATATTGAAATAAATGATACAACATATTAATTCATTATTATTGGTTTATTTTAATTTCAGTCTAAGCTTCAAAAGCATTTTTTAATTCTTCCCTATCGTCGAAATGAAATTTTTGACCTTGTATAATCTGATAATCTTCATGCCCCTTGCCGGCAACCAACACCACATCGCCTGGTTGAGCAAGTGCACACGCAGTTTTAATCGCTTCCCGTCGGTCAACAATTGTCAGACTCTTCGCTTTTTCTATCACATCGAGTCCGTTAAGCATATCATTCAGAATATCGTTAGGGTCCTCAAAACGAGGATTATCAGAAGTTAAAATAGTTTTCCAACTGCCATTAACTGCCTCACGTGCCATCATCGGGCGTTTGCCTTTGTCGCGGTTGCCACCACAACCAACAACAGTTATCAACCGTCCATTAGCTTGCAAAATTTGATTGATGGTACTGATAACATTTGTCAATGCATCCGGCGTATGAGCGTAGTCTACAATTGCCGTATAACCTGCAGGTGCATGGAGTGTTTCAAATCTGCCTGACACCGAATGCAAGGAACTTATTATCCGAAGCACTTCCAATTCATCCTGACCAAGCAACATGGCAGTGCCGAATACAGCAGTTAAATTACTTGCATTGAATTTTCCGATAAATGAAACATTTACTTCTTTATCATTCATATCCAATAACATACCTTCAAAACCATGTTCCAAAATTCGGGTTTTGAAATCGGCCATTCCACGAAGTGAATAGCTGTATTTTTTTGCTTTCGAATTTTGAAGCATCAGCATACCGTTTTTATCATCTGCGTTGGTTAGTGCAAAAGCATTTGGCGATAACTCATCGAAAAACTGTTTTTTAGTTTTTAAATAATTCTCGAAAGTTAGATGATAATCTATGTGATCACGGGTAATATTAGTGAAAACGGCTCCATCGAATTCCAATCCGGCAATTCGTCGTTGGTCAACCGAATGTGAACTCACTTCCATAAATACAAATTCGCATCCGGCATTCAGCATTTGAGCCAATAAATCATTTAAAGCAAGAGCATCGGGAGTGGTATGCGTAGCTTCAACCGCCACATCATCCACGTAATTGCAAACTGTTGAAAGTAATCCGGATTTGTAGCCCAACTGTCTGAAAAGTTGGTATAAAAGGGTGGCTATGGTTGTTTTTCCGTTTGTGCCGGTTACACCTATCAAAGTCATTTTTGAGGAAGGAAAGCCGAACCAAACAGAGGCCATTCTAGCAAGTGCATCCGAACTATTCTCAACTTTGAAATAACTTATAGCATCCTGTTTTTCAGTTGGTACTTCTTCGCAAACCACCGCCACAGCTCCTTTTTCAATAGCCATGGCAATAAATTGATGCCCATCGGATGCTGTTCCTCTGGTAGCTACAAATACAAAACCGGACTCCACTTTTCGGGAGTCAAACTGAATACCCGAAATATTGATTTCGGTAGTTCCAATTGATTGCTTTACAATCACATTTTGCAGTAGAGTTTCTAAAATCATTTTCAACAATTTACAATATAACAAATTGAATTACTGAAGATTAATCAATACTGAAGTTCCTTTTTTAGCTAAAGTCCCTTGCTTCATGTTTTGTGAAATTACTTTTCCACGTCCCTGAACCTGAACATTTAAACCCATATTTTCGAGAATATATACAGCATCTTTTGCTCCCATTCCTATTAAATTTGGAACTACTTTATTAGAAACTGCAATTGCCTGAACATTCGTTATGCTGTCAGTTACAAATGTTTTTACCCAGTCAGTAGAAACCTTAGTCAGTGGCAATTTCAAATCGTTCATAACTATCTGAATAGCTTTATAATAGCCCGTTTTGGTATTGGGCATCTTATCTTTTAAATCAATTGAATCAGAGTCGAGATGCGATGGTTTTCGGTTTGAATTCAGTGCCATGACGCGTTCGGCTATGTTTTTAAACACCAAGCCGCTCATGTGTCCACCCGAAGCATGTCCAATTCCGGGTTCACGCATAACCACTATGCAACTATACATTGGATTTTCATACGGAAAGTACCCACAAAATGCAACCTGATGCTTTCCTGTGTTTCCACCACCTGCCCAAAGCTGTGCAGTACCTGATTTTCCGGCAATTCGAACATATTTTGACCGAACCGGCTTTCCTGTTCCCATGTTATCTTCTACCACACCAAGTAAGGCTGAGCGAATTTCAACCAGGGTAGCAGGTTTACAAATTGCCGGATTTAAAACTTCTGCCTTAAATTCTTTGATAATTTGACCATTTTTACTTATTGATTTAACGAAAAATGGTCGTATCATTTTTGCATCATTGGCTATCGAATTGTAAAACGTAAGTGTGTAAATGGGTGGTATCTGAGTTTCATAACCTACTGACATCCAAGGCAATGTTGTTGCTGACCACACATGCGACTTATCATTTGGATGCCGAATAAATGGTTTTGCACATCCAGGAATTTCCAGCTTCAATGGCTCGTTTAACTTCATTGCATACAGTTTATCAACAAATGCACCCGGATTATGACCATAAGCCTTTACAATAGCACGTGAAACACCGATATTGGACGAACCATAAATGGCTTGCGCCAAGGTAATTTTATGAAATCCACCATGGTTTGCATTGTGGTCGGTCATGGTTCGATTACCAAACATATATTGCCCGTTAAAGGTATTTATGGTATCCGACATTTTAACCTTTCCATCATCCAGTGCGGCCATTATGGATGCCACTTTAAACGTAGAACCCGGCTCAGTCATATCAGAAACAGCACCATTTCTATTTTCAGTATATGACCCATCTTTGTTTTTTTGCATATTCACAATGGCTTTAACCTCACCTGTATGCACTTCCAGCAAAATGGCATAGCCCACAGCCGCATCAAATTGCTTCACACCATCAATAAGTGCCTTTTCAGCAATATCCTGCAAATCGATATCAATGGTGGTATTAATATCCATACCGTCAATTGGCTCTACCTGAATAGTTTCCATATATTTGTTTGCCACTTTCTGACGAACCGATATTCCCGAAGTTCCGATAAGACTTGAATTAAAACCAAGCTCAAGCCCGTTTTTTCCTCCTTTTGATTCATCAGCAAAAATATCGCCAATGGTGCGCTGTGCCAATGACCCAAATGGACGAACCCGTTTAAAATATTCTTTGGTTATTAATCCACTTTTATTTCGACCTAATTTAAACAAAGGCAATGTTTTAAGCTGTTTTAACTGAGCATACGAAATTCGTTTTTGAGAAAGTTGAAATTCACTTTCATTTGTATTATAAGCCTTAGTAAGTGAAGTTTTATAATCGTAAGGGGCTTTATCTCTGAAAAAACTCGATAAATAGATGGATAAAGAATCAATATTATTTTTAAAAAGCACACCGTTTTTTTCGTGTAAAGCCTCAACACTCAAATCCATATACACATAATAAGTAGGTATGGAACTTGCCATTAAACGACCATCGCAAGCATAAATATTTCCTCTGTTGGGTTTCACAACTATATCGGTTTTCACACTTTTTGCAGCCAATTCCATCCAATGTTTTTTTTCTACAAATTGAATTTTTACAATTCGATAAAGCACAAAAACAAACGAAAGGCATATAATGCTATACACAATGCCAAACCGAAGGACTATATTACTACGTTTATCGGTCATTTTTTTGTTGCTAAAGTGTCTTCAATTACGATGGGCGGTGTGGTATTTTCAACTAATTCAGAACCACTCGCATTCACTTCTTTCATCACATTGGATTGACGAGAGATGTTCATCAATTCGGCCGAAATAGTTAAGGATTCATATTTTGCATCCAAAATTTTCTTTTTTATTTCTATTTCTTTGGCAAGCTGTGTTTCACAATAATATCGGTTGTCAACATACAAAAAAGTAAGTACAGCAATCATGATAATTAATCCATATTGCTTTTGAAAAAACTTCTTCGTGAGTATATTTCCATTCAAAATGTCGCGAAGATTACTCGACTTCAAATCCGAAAAATCTTCACTTCCACGAATGGCATCTATTATTTTCTTAAACCACGACATCGAATAGTTGGTTTTTTATCGGTTTTCTTTTAATTCGGCTATTCTTAATTTAGCACTTCGGGCACGTGGGTTGCGTTCAATCTCTTCATTATCAGGAACAATAACCTTATTGTTTATAACTTTTAAAGGTGAAAGTATATTTCCAAAAAAATCTTTTTCCAATTTTCCTTCAAAATTTCCACTTCGAAAAAAATTCTTTACCAATCGGTCTTCCAATGAGTGATACGTTAAAATAACCAGCCTCCCACCAGGTTTCAACACTTTTAAACTTTGTTCAAGAAGCGATTTTAGTACATCCATTTCTTTATTCACTTCTATGCGCAAAGCCTGAAATACGCGCGACATATCTTTCTTTTCTTTTTCTCTTCCAAAAAACGGTTTTAGCACCTCAATAAACTGAAAAATACGACCAAAAGGGGCTTGTATACGTGCATTGACAATGGTTCGGGCTATTTTACGGGCATTGTGCAATTCGCCATATAAGTAAAACACATCTGCCAATTGCTCTTCAGTATAAGTATTAAGTATAACAGCGGCAGTTAGTGTCGATTTTGTGTTCATCCGCATATCCAGCTCAGCATCAAACCGAAACGAAAAACCTCTGTCAGCAGCATCAAAATGATGAGACGACACCCCCAAATCAGCCAAGATACCATCCACTTTCTCAATATCGTGATAGCGAAGAAAATTGCTCAGATACCTGAAATTGCTCTTCACAAAAACAAAACGGGAATCGGATACTATATTCTGAATGGCATCTTCGTCTTGATCAAAACCAATTAATTTAGCTTTCGCTCCAAGTTTTTTCAAAATCTCTCTGGAATGACCACCGCCACCAAAAGTTACATCCACATATACTCCATCGGGTTTAATATCCAACCCACTAATAGTTTCATTTAGCAATGCCGGAACGTGATACGACTCTAAATCCGGAATAGAATTTAACTGACTGTCTGTTGCCGATTTTTTAATTAACTTCATTCAGCTTTAAATGCTTGAGGTTTAATCATTCTGTCTTTTAGCAATGCGTTAAATTCAGCCGATGACATTTTGGTTTGTTCAAATTTAGATTTGCTCCACACCGCAAATTTATTTAGCATGCCCACAAACAAAACTTCGGAATTTTCAATGGCAATAAGTTGTAAATTCTTTTTTGAAAGCAAAATTCTTCCCTGAGAATCTATGTCGAGCCATTCGGCTTCAGACACAAACTGCATCAACAATAATTGGTCTGTGGGATTCCACTCATCAAGTTTTGATTTAAAATCGTTAACCATTTCTGTCCACACCTGTTCCGGATAAATGATTAAGCAATCATTCTCAGCATCTTTTCGCATCACTATCCGTTCGTTTTCGGCACTGATTAATAGTTTACGATAATTGGAAGGGACAAAAATTCGCCCTTTTATATCTGCTTTTGCTTCGTATTTTCCAATAAATGTTGACATATTAATCCTGTGTTTTTTTTCAACGGTAAAAGTATGAAATATATTTCAGATTCCCCACATTTCCCCACCAAAAACTTTTCAACATATTTTAAACAGGATTATGTGTGTTTTAAACAAGATTATCAACAAGCTTCAAATAAAAACAAAGAAAATACGAAGCATTTAATAATCACTTTTTCAGCTACTTAAAATAACTATAAATATAAAACCAAAATAAAACAATAAAAGTGGGGGAATAAATTTCTGATTTTGAAAGAATTTTAGTTCTATAAATTAGTTCGAATTTTCTAACTTGTCAGGGACAAACCAATGATTCAGATTTTTTTGTACATTTGCAATCATCTGAAACCTTAAAAAAAATCATGAGTAAACCGAATAGCATTAGAATAGATGTAGATAAAGTATTAAGAGAGAAAGCACCAAACACAAAAGTCCCTAAAATACTTGTACAATACTTGCGACACATAGTTCACGAAAGGGAATTGAACGATTTTTTTTCAAGCCATCCGCATCATAAAAATTTAGATTTTATTAAAGCCTCACTCGATTATTTAAATGTTACAACCGATATTGAAGGGATAGAAAATCTACCAAAAGGCGGGAAATATATTTTTGCAGGAAATCACCCTTTGGGTGGACTTGACGGCATAACTACAGGCTATTTGCTCGGTAAAGAATATGATGGCAAAGTTCGTTTTTTTTCTAACGATTTGCTTATGCATGTTACTCCACTGAAAGAAATGTTTGTACCGGTAAATAAAGTTGGAACTCAAAGCAAAAGCCATGCAGCACAAATGAAAGAGCTATATGAATCTGATAATCATCTGATTACATATCCTGCCGGAATGTGTTCGCGCAGAGTAAAGTCTAAGATAATTGATATGGATTGGAAGAAGAATTTTATTAGTAAAGCCATTGAATATGAACGGGATGTGGTACCTGTTTTTTTTGTGGGGAAAAATTCAAATTTTTTCTATAACCTGGCAAATCTTCGTAAATTTTTGGGCATTAAAATAAATTTCGAAATGCTTTATTTAGCCGATGAATTATTTAAACAAAAAGGCAAACATTTTACTTTAAAAATTGGGGAACCCATTAAATGGCAGACATTTGACAAGTCGAAAAGTCATACTGAATGGGCACAGTGGGTAAAAGATTTAGTTTATGAACTGGAGTAAAAAAACTATAAATTCAAAAGTCCTTCGGGCAATTTCATATAAATTATTTTTTTCACATGGTCTATCTCTTCAATATACTCTTCTCCGGCAGGTATAAGTAATTCATCATCAGCAGTAGGTATTACAAATAGCACATTATCAGTAGTTTGATCTACTTCCGAAATAACTCCGAGCTCACCATTAAGCGAATCCAGTAATTTGAATCCCACAAAATAATCCATTTCTATATCGGTATTTTCTACCTTATCCAAAAACTTGTTTGGCAAATATATGGTCAAACCGGCAAATTCTCGGGCTTGCTCATCGGTAAAAACCCCATCTAGTTTAAGTAAACCGGTTGTATTACCCTTAAACCGGTATTCGTCCAAAAAAAACGGCACAAAAATACCATTCAACTCAAATATAAAAAAAGGAACATCCTCACTATCAAACACATCGCTGCTAAATGAAAATGACATTTCTCCATTTACACCGTGTGGTTTAATTATTTTACCTATAGGAAAAACAGTCGATCTAAGTATCATAACATCATCGTTTTATTCAACTCAAATCCGTTTTTCTAGCTCAAAAATCAAATATTTTGATGTAAACATTGAATTGAATAATGAATTCAAAATTACTATATTTTTAGTTATCTTCAATCAAAACAATTGATTAATATAATCTGGTAATACTTAAATCTGAAGTAATAAAATAGAAATTAGGTATTTAGCTTTCGTATTTTAACCTAATTTCATCTATAACAAGTTGTAATACAGTAGTAACTTCGGATACTATTTGTTTAAAATCATCTAACGAACTTTCATCTGAATTAAATTTCTCTAATTTTCTAATGTTATCAAGTGTTTTCATTATTCGAAGATTATCAAGGCTTGGCTTAATTTTATGTGCCACTTTCTGAACCGAAATCACGTCATCGAGTTTCATTGATTCATTCATCTGACTTATAGTTTGTTCGGCAAGTGTTACAAATACGGATAGCATTTTCAATACAAATGACTCATCGCCCCTGCTAAGTTCTCTGAGCTGACTTACATCAAAAAGCGGTTCCTTAAGATCTTCTGAGTTTTCGATTTCCGAATTTTCTGTAATCCGAGTTGCATACAAAGCAATTTTTTCAAAAAGTTGATTTTCTTTATACGGTTTAATTAAGTAATCATTCATCCCAACCGACAAATACAAATCAATGTCATGCTTAAATGCATTCGCAGTAAGTGCTATAATCGGGATATTGGCATTAATGGTAGAACGAATTTGCTTTGTAGCTTCCACACCATCGAGCAATGGCATTTGGATATCCATAAGTATTATATCGAAATTATTCTTTTTCATTTTTTCGATTGCATCTATACCATTAATGGCTTCAGTAATCTCACAACCTACATGTTTCAGACTCTGAATTGCAATAAACCGATTCATGTCATTGTCCTCAACAAGCAGCACTTTTAGCCCTATAAAGCTATTTTTATGAACAACAGCTCCCTTTTTGACTAATTTTACTTCATTACCTATTGCTAATTTTACCTCAAATGAAATTTGAGTTCCTTTACCTTTTTGACTTTGAACCTGAATTTCGCCGCCCATCAATTGAACTAATTCTTTCGAGATACTCATACCCAATCCAGTGCCTTCAAAACGCCTGTTGGATGCGCCATCTTCTTGCGAGAATTTATCAAAAAGTCTATGCATAAAACCTTCGCTCATGCCTATACCCGAGTCACTGACAATGAATTTTACGGTTTGGTAGTTGGAAGTTGTATGTAGAATTGATACCGCAAGACTTACGTAACCATTTTCGGTAAATTTAATTGAATTACCAACCAGATTAATGAGTATTTGTCTAAGTCTGCCGGCATCGCCAATATGGGCTTTACTTGTATCGGTAGATAAATCAATTCTAAATTCCAGATTTTTTTCGCGTGCCTTCGAAAACAGTATACTTCGTACATCGCTTACTACGGCCGAAACGCTAAAATCATGATTATCAAGCTCAAATTCGCCAGATTCAATCTTTGACATATCCAAAATATTATTGATAATCGTAAGCAAATGCTCGGCGGCTGTTTCTGAATGATTTACATACGAACGCTGTTTTTCATTAAGGTCCTCTTTGCTTAATTGCCTAACCATGCCCGTAATCACATTCAGAGGTGTTCGGATTTCGTGGCTCATATTTGCCAAAAATATCTCTTTTGATTTAGCTGCAAATTCAGCCGTAATAATGGCTTGTTCAAGTTCTTTTTCAAGTTTTTTCTGGTCGGTAATATCCAAATGTATTCCGATTGAACCAATTAATTCATTGCTATCGTTGTAATTAGGAGCTCCACTTATAAACCACCAACGAGGCTCACCTTGCTTGTTTTTAACAGCAAGTTCATAGCCGTCAGAAATTCCCTTTTCACGTGTTTGTTGTTTAGTTTCTAAAATATCTAAATCTTCTTTGGTTTGTAAAAATGCAGTGGCTTTCATCGAAAGGAGTTCATCAATTGAATAGCCCGAAATATTGCTGAACGATTGATTTGCAAAAACAATATTCTCTTCTTTATCTACCTCAATAATTCCCAGATTCATATTCGAAATGATGTTTCGATATTTTTCTTCCTGAAGCATTAATAATGTACCGCTTCTTATTCTTTCAGTTACATTTACCAGCATTTGGGAAAATACTTCGAGTAGTTTTTTCTCTTTTGCAGAATAACTGTGAACCAATTTAATGGAATCAAATCCTACAAAACCCAATAATTTACCGGAACTAATCATTGGTATTGATATTAAGCTTTTTATACCTTGAGGTTCAAGTTTTGCCCGTATACCATCAGGTCCTTCATCGGGAAGTAATGCCACATTTTCAATACAAAGTTCTTCGCCTTTCCGGTGTTTGCCGAGGAAGTACGGAAGATTATCTAAAGGCACATTTTGCAATTCATCTTTTTCGGGTATTACTCCCTCTGAACACCATTCGTAGGTATTTGAAGTGTTGTTTTCCGAAAAATCATAATCAAAAATATAAGCTCTGTCGGCACCTACAAATTCGCCTAATTCTTCGAGCGATTTTTGGATTGTATCGCCTACTTTTTTCAAATCTGTATTGATATAAACAGTTGATATTCTGATTAATAATTCTTGCATTTTCAATTGCTGACGGATTGTTTCTTCAGCTTTTTTGCGCTCAGATATATCTTCAACTACCGACCAGTACATTTTTTGGCCTAAACTGTCTTCTACAATTGTTCCTCGTATTAAAACCGGGTATCTGCTTCCATCTTTACAGATATATTCCTTTTCTAATGGTCCAAAATTTCCAATATCTTTAATTTTAGAAATCCTTTCTTTTTCTTCTTCTATTTTTTCGGGTGCAGTTATATCCATAAAATTTAACTGAAGTAATTCCTCCCTGGAATATCCCGTGGGCTTAAGCATGGCCTCGTTTACATTTATAAATTGACCGGTCTCAAAATCATTCAAAGCAATACCAATAGGCGATAATTCAAAGAAACTTTTTAGAATTGACTCATTATAAACCAACGCTTCCTCGGTTTTTTTACGTTCGGTAATATCCCTTACCACGCAAGTTACTCCGGCCTGTCTACCGTGTTGATTTAAAACGGTGGCATGTAAATCAAACCAAAGTTTGCCTGTAGGTACTTCAAAATAAAACTCAGTCTTGCTAAATCCGCTTCGTTTTATACATAATTTCAACGCTTCCTCTATCGTGGTTTTAGTTGGTTGCTGGATATACATTTTGCTAAACGACCGTCCAATGTACTTTTTAGGATTAAAGAAAAGTCTTGTGCCCAAGGGTATATGATACTCAATGAGCACCAAATCATTATCCAGCACAAAAACAAAATCGCTCATACTTGCTATGAGTGACGCTTTCCGTTCTTCACTTACACGAAGTTCGGTTTCGGCTTTTTTCCGCTCCGTAATTTCGCGTGTTACTCCTTGTATACCATTGGCATTTCCAAATTCATCACGAAGTATAGACATGTTAATTTCAGCCCAAAATGTACTCATATCAGCCCTGAAATGCTCAACCTCCATTTTCAGCGTACGATTTTTATCGGCTAGCGGGTCATTTTCCTTGGCCATTTCAAGTGCAAATTGCTTCATCATCATTTCGAGCGAAGCAGGAGCAAATTTCTCATTAACCGGTCTTTTCAACTGATTTTCAATAGGTTCACCATATAAACGTTCGGCCGATGGACTTAAAAATTTTAAATTAAAATGCAAGTCGGTTGTCCAAACAATGTCTAACATATTATCCGTTATTTGGCGGTATTTCTTTTCGTTCGACTGCAGTTCAATTTCAGCTTGTTTACGCTTTGTTATGTCTTCAAAAATATAAAATCTACCATAATACTCATCATTTTCACCTCTGATTTGAGTAGAAAAACGATGAATGGTTCGACCGCCAATAAATGAAATTTCATCTTCAACAACAACTCTATTATCCTCAAATTGAAGTGGTTCGCATGATTTTTTAAATGAATCTACATCTGTAAGTATTGGCAAACAATAGGGGATTAAATCATTATTTTTATACTCTCCTCTTTTCATTGCATCGGCTAATTGCTCAATACCCCAAATTTGGCAAAATTGATGATTAAAGTATAAAATAGCATCAGTTCGGTTATCAACTACTAAAAATCCGAGTGGTGACGAGTTTGACATAAGTTGCATCAAAGATTGATTCCATCGGAGCTTCTCTTCTGCTTTTTTTCGTTTGGTAATGTCGTTTATTAAAATGTGGCGTGCCGTTTTATTCCCATAAACTATAGAATGTGCAGTAACCTCCACATAAATATGTTCGCCGTTTTTCTTTATATGAAGCGATTCTTCTACGGAGTTTTCGGTTGACTTTGCTCTTTCTATCGAATCCAAAAAATCGGGTAATTCGGATTTTGGTCTAATGTCTTTTAAGGTCATTGACAGAAATTCGGCTTTTGAATAACCATAAAAGTCAACTGCAGTTTGATTTACCTCTAAAAAAGCCAAAGTATCTAAGTCGTAAATCCACATTGGTTGTGGATTTCCTTCAAATAGAATTCGATATTTCTTTTCGTTTTCTAAAAGTGCTGCTTCGGTTTTTTTGCGGTCGGTTATATCTCTCGAATTAGCTAAGATATATCCTTTTCCATTCACAAGTAAGTATTTTACAATAACTTCGGATGGAAATTTTAAACCTGTTTTTTGATTTATATTAACACCTTCAAGCGTCATAAAATCAACCTGTTTCAGTTCATTTACATGCTTCTTCCATTCATCAATGGATTTAAACTGGCCAATATAATCGGTAACTTTATGATTGCTTAAATTATCTACATCAATACCCAGGCGTTCGCTGGCCACTTTGTTAATGTAAAAAAGGTTTCCTTCTTCAGTAGTTACCTGTACTGCATCCGACAAATTATCGAAAAGCTTAAAAAACACCAGCAATTGCTCTTGAATTTTCTTTCTTTCAGTATAATCAATACTTATACCTACTAGTCCTGTAGTTTCCCCCTGTTCGTTTTTTAGGGGTAACTTTGATATAAGCGCCCACCTATTATTATCTATTTGTTTTTCTTCTCCTAAAATTGGAATATTATCCAATAATACTTGCTGATCTTCAATTAATGTATTTTTGGCAATGTCATCACCATACAGTTCAAAATCAGTTTTACCAAGCACTTCGGTTTCATCAATATTGCCCAAATGCCTCAATTCCGACGAATTGGCTAATGTTTTGCGGAAGTTAGTATCCTTGGCATAAATGTTTATTGGGATATTGTCTATAATAGTTCGAAGCAATTGTCGCTCTTCGGCAAGTTTAATTTCGGCTTCTTTTCTACGTTGATCTTCAATAGATTGGGTTATAAGTTTTCCCAGGAAGTGAATTACAAACTTGAATTCATTTTTAAATATTAAATCAAACTTTTTTTTACGACCTAAAACCAGATAGCCATATTTACTCAGACAATATACATAATAAAAATTCTGGTTAATTTCCAGTTCGCAAAATCCACTGTGATTATCATCCTGATTTTCTTTGATATAGTCTTTAATATATTTCCATGCCGAATCCTTTTTGAAAGCGTATGGCAATATTTGCTTATCTAAAATCTCAGTCGCCGATTTTTTTAATATGCCAGCCATAAAGCAGTTCAGCTTCCGCAAATAGGCGGGCAAAACAGCATTTATTATTTCATCTTCTGTTTCTTTTGAATCTGTACAAAAGATTAATTCCAGAAGTGCTTCCTGTTTCAGATTGTCTGTTTCCATTTGGCAACAATTACAGTTTTATTGTAAATCTCTAAAAATGACTCACCTACATTTGCTATCTCTCCAAATGTTAAAGCCCCATGAACAATTTGTTTTCCGCTTAATTCAATGAGTTCTGTTGCAAATTTATCTTCAAGAAATTTAACCCTCGAAAAACAATCAATACAAAACACAAATCCTTCATTTTTTTCTGTATCATCCAAGGTTTCCAAACATTTATCTTTTGCCCTTTTTGCACCACTTAGTAATGATTCAATATTACCATGCAACACACAAATATGTTGTCCGCTTTCTATAGTATCAAAAAAATATAAAATTCCATTTTCTGCTTTAATTGGATCACGCACTACCATTTCTCCATCTATCTTAACAAGCCCTATTGGGTATGATTTGGCAATTTCCAGAAAGTTATCCGCCGTAAAAATCTTGCCCGAATGCCCTTCCACTATTCGTTTGTATACTTCGTAGGCTGGCTCCCAGTTTATTGTAAAAACGGTACTTTCTTTTGCTTCAGTTACTTTCATTTGGTTTGAAATAGGCAACCAACCGTGCGAAACTCCTAACGAAACATCCTCAACTGTTAAACCAATTACTCCGGCATTGCCAAACAGTCCGGAATTATGAATTACACAAGGAAAAGACTTAAATGCATACGAACCGCATCCAGCTCCAACATAGCTAAATTTGAATCCGAAAAAATTGAATAGTCCCTCCACAAAACTTGATTTACCAGTATCAAAAGCATCAGCAAATATAAATAAGCTCCCGCTTTCAGGTATTTTCTCCGAAAACTGTGATTCTAATTGATCAAAATAAGTTGAGTTTTCGCCTTCGTCAAACTTCATTAACTTGGTTTGAAGCCTGAAATACAATGGAATTAACAAAGCTCCTTTTTCAGTACGTTTGCTATTGACAATTATTTCGTGGAAAACACCACCAATAATTGGCTTTCCAAATGACGTCAATAATGGGTTCATAAATTCAGTTGTACAAATACCGTCATCAGTCATAAGCACCAGTACCGATTTCACAGCAGAAGCACTTTCCATTTTATTGAGATTATCAATAAGTTCCTTTTGAGTAATTGAATAAAGTACGTCCATAGTTTCTGATTATAAGATGATTACTATACTGATTTAAGCCAATAATTAAAGCTTGAACTTGAATTTCCAGAAAAAACACATTGTTCAGCAATTTCAAAAAAATACCGAATACTGGATTGTATTTTTATTTCATTGCAAATATATAATTAATTCAAACAATGCAGTACAAATAATAATTAAATTATACAATTATTAAAAGCACTAATACCCACTGAAATACAGAGAGATATGTGGTAAAATATATTACTTAAACTAACTTTATTGCTACATTTAAAATATCTCATTTTAATTATAAATTTAAAGCATTATTTTTTACTCGAAAAGCTATTTGTCTGAATTAAAATATAAAAATG
>CAZEEB010000004.1:0-1454 GCA_964511245.1 uncultured Paludibacter sp. | reverse complement strand
TTATTAAGTAGTTGGATGAATAAAATGTCGTATTTTATTTTTTCAATTAAAAAATGGAACGCGGATTTTCGCTGATTAGGCGGATTTTAAAAGCGGATTTTAATATCGCTTACAGCGATATGATTTTCAGACTTTTAAATCTTAATCCACTTGCCGAAGGCAAGTATTATCTTGTTTTTGAATCCGTAATTATCCGCTCAATCAGCGAAAATCTTCGTCCTATTAACTTTTAGAAATGCTACATTATATTGTTCTTATTACTTAGTTTTATTTTGGACTTAAAACTACTGTATGCTATGTGACAAAAAACATATCAATAAAAATTAGCTGTTTTCATTTTCAGTTATGTTAATCTGACGATTAAAATAAGCTAAAACAAAATATTCAACTTGGATTGATGGTACAATAATTCCCTGCTGATTTTATAGCAATGCAATAAAACCGTCGAACGAATTGAAAATAATTTTATGTATATTTGCAATTCAATAATCAATCAACCATCGAATCAAACAATCAGCAAAATGAGTACTGAAGAGATAAAACTGTAGATATTCCGGCAGGTAGCTGCATTAAATGCTTCAAAACTTAATGAATTTTAGGGTTTAATGTTGAATTATGTAAATAGTGAAAAAACACAACCGAATGGTTTGGAGTTTCAGACCTTAAAAAAGACGGAATTGAAGATGCAATAAAGGATCTCAATAATGCTAAGGGTATCTTGCATGAACATGTTATGGGAAAAATGAAAAATAAATATACCCATGCCTAAACAAATTAGATGAGCAGTACTAGCAGTATCCGATTTTAAAATGTGTTGGATTATCTGGATGAGAATTGGAACGAACAGCTAGTTTTCAAATTCACACACTACAGCGTTAAAATAAAATCGTATTTTTGCATTCAATAGATGTAACTTGTCCGGTTTCCAATTCAAATTATAGTAATGGATTTACAAATCATACAGAATAAGATATTCGAAATAAGGGGTCTAAAGGTAATTTTAGACAAAGATTTAGCATTAATGTATGAAGTGACTACCGGAAACCTGAATAAGGCGGTTAAACGCAATGCTGACAGATTCCCCGATGACTTTATGTTTCAACTCACAAACGAAGAATTTGACTTGATATTCCAAAATGGAACATCAAGTTGGGGAGGAACCCGTAAATTACCTTATGCCTTTACAGAAAATGGTGTAGCTATGCTGGCAGGATTACTGAATAGTCAAAAGGCAATAGAAGTAAACATTCTAATTGTCAGAGCATTTGTTACACTGCGCCAATATGCTCTTGGATATGCCGAACTAAACCAGAAGTTAGAAACGTTTATGCTCGAAACCAATATACAATTCAGCGATATTTATCAGGCGTTAACCGAAATGGCAAGCCAAACCGAAAAAGATCAAAAACCAATTCCGCCAGTAGGATATTTGGCGTATGAAAAATAAAAAAGTA
>CAZEEB010000003.1:0-34897 GCA_964511245.1 uncultured Paludibacter sp. | reverse complement strand
GAACTACCGGATGAAGTAAAAATGTACCCGAATGACACTCTTTTCGGGTGGCTTTGCCTATAACTTTACCCTGTTCATTTACAATTGGGAAAATTTCCATTTTATTCATATTTTGATTAATTAAGATTTTTTTTAGTTTAACTCAAGAAACCAAACTTTCATTTTCTAAAATTAGTTTTGCTATTGTTTTTCCTAACACCCGATGTCCTTTTTGACTTAAATGTGCTTGATTGACAAACATTTCTTTATTTGCAGGAATGGTTTTAAAAGAATTAACTATCGTTAAATTGTCTATTTCTGAATTTTTAAAAAATAATTCTGATGCCTTTCTTCTGATAATATTATTTGTACTTTTATAACAAGGAAAGGGTGTTAACAGAATAAATCGGATAGTTGGATTTTCGATTATAATTGATTTTAAACGATCAAGGTGAATTTGATTTCTTCTTTTTATGACCAACCAATACAGAGGTATAACTGAGAGTTTAATTGAGTTAATAGTTAACCGAACAGCCCAATTTCTGTCAGCATAAAAACTTTCAATTTTGGTTTGATCTACATTGGATTTATTGAAGCTATCATCGGCTTTATTTCTTTTATTATAATATTTTAAATCTAAACTGGCTATAAACTCATAATTACCTAACTGTAAAATTACAAGCTCAGTTTTATTTTCGCTCAGAATAAGCGATAATTTTTCAATATTTTTTAATTGAAAGTAGGATTGCTTGTAAATACATTTCGAATTTAAATCTTCTTCAATTATATTTACAAATGAGGGCTTTCCAACCAAGCCGTATCCACTTATATGGCAGCCACCAATGCCAATAAAATTTCGTTTATTTTCAATCATATTTTATACAGTGGCAATTTTGAGTAAATTTGGATGAACTGATAACTGTTTTTTTAATTAAATTCAAAAATAGCTTATTTTAAAATGCGATAAAACAAAACTCAGTGAAACGCTCTATTTTGTCAGTATACATTTGATTTTTTCAATTTTTGAACTCTATTTTTTTTGGACTTGCAAAATTATATAAAATAATTCCTTTGAATTTAATAATTAAAAAATTAACTAATTAAGTTTTCTGTTTTGTCTTGCTTTTGACTTTCAAAATTGAAAAAGGTTTACTTAAATGTAATATAAATAAGCAATTTTAGAGCTAAACTAAATAATAAGCCTGACTTTTACGGTCAAATTTGAATTCGTTTGAAAGGATTTTATTATCTTTGCAACCATCAATTTACATTTATAGAATTATTCTGTCCATACAGAATAATTTTTTTTAAAACTTATATTTTTTGCTAAATAATCAAATTTGATTGAAATTGTCTATGAAGGATTTTAAAATTGCTGTGATAGGATTGGGTTATGTTGGATTGCCACTTGCCATTGAGTTTGGAAAAAAATACAAAGTGTTGGGTTTTGATATAAATAAATCGAGGGTTGAAGAATTGCAAAATGGATTTGATCACACGCTTGAAGCCGATTTAGATGGCTTGCTGGAAACTACCAGTTTACGCAAAATCAATCCGGATAAAGGATTAATATTTTCGTGCAATGAAGATGATTTAAAAGAGTATAATACCTACATTGTTACAGTTCCAACTCCTATCAATAATTTTAATATGCCTGACCTCAAGCCACTTATCAAGGCTTCGCAAATGTTAGGAAGGGTAATTTCAACCGGCGATATAGCAATTTATGAATCCACCACCTATCCGGGTTGTACCGAAGAAGATTGTGTTCCACAAATAGAAAAAGTATCCGGGCTTCGCTTTAATGTTGATTTCTTTGCCGGTTATAGTCCGGAACGAATTAACCCTGGCGACAAAGTAAACACACTCACAAAAATTAAAAAAGTTACTTCGGGTTCAACTCCCGAAATAGCCGACTTAGTTGATGGATTATACGCTTCCATCATAACGGCCGGCACCCACAAAGCTCCCAGTCTGAAAGTTGCCGAAGCGTCAAAAATTATTGAAAACGCACAACGCGATGTGAATATATCCTTTGTAAACGAACTGGCATTGATTTTTGACAAAGTGGGTATTGACACCAACGATGTGATTGAAGCGGCCGGTACAAAATGGAATTTTTTGAAATACCGACCCGGATTAGTTGGCGGTCATTGCATTAGTGTAGACCCGTATTATTTGGCAAGCAAAGCCGAATCATTAGGTTATGTGCCACAAGTGATACTTTCGGGACGCCACGTTAATAATAGCATTGCACCTTTTATTGCCAACAAAGTACTGAAGTTGATGATTCATAAAACACATACCATCAAAGGTGCCAATGTGCTTATTCTGGGCGTTACTTTTAAAGAAAACTGCCCTGATATACGCAATACCAAGGTGGTAGATATTTATTCGGAATTATGCGATTTCGGATTAAATGTTGATATTTATGACCCCTGGGCTTCGGCTGAAGAAGTGAAACACGAATACAATGTTGATATTTTGAATACTTTCGATGCTGAAAAAAAATATCATGCAATTTTGCTCGCCGTTTCGCACGATGAGTTTAAAGAGTTTGATTTCGAAAAGTATTTTAAAGCAGGTGCAGTAGTCTTTGATGCCAAAGCAGTAGTGGATAGACGATGGGTTGATGGAAGATTGTAAGTACTAATTAGTGGTGGCAAAAGCAATACAAATTATGCGATTAGACGATAAAATTAAATTGTTTTTTAAGCAATCAATCGATAAGAATATACAGGGATCAAAATTATATTTGTTTGGATCTCGTGCCAATAATGAGGCTTTAGGTGGCGATATTGATTTAATGATATTAACTAACGAGCCGATTAATAAAACAATATTTAGAGCAATTCGGATGGAGTTTTATAAACAGTTTGGTTGGCAAAAAATTGACCTTATAAATTTTACATTTAGTGATAATTCTGCCTTTAAGCAATTGATAATAACAAATGCTATTGAATTATGAATCCAAATGTCGAAAAATTGCTACTTTAACTGATTTAGTAGAGCCTAAATCGGAAACTGTACAGCTTAAATCTATTACCGAAGGCATGTATGCGGCAATGGATAATTTAATTGACCCTATTAACAGAGTGGTTGGGTATATATCACTTGGAAAATTAGAGAAAACCATTACGGTAGTTGACTTTGGGTTGACTCAATTGCGGAAAAGTATAAACTCACGCGATGCCGAAAGTGTTATTAAATGTTTACACACTGTAAAATTGAATTTAGTGAAATTCAAAACTGAACTTACAGCTCAGGGACTTAACGAAACTCTAATTGCCAGGTTTGCTGATGCCGAAACGGGCATAGCTCAAGCCAAACAAGCACAATATGAGATGCTGAGTCACCGAAAAAGTGTAGTTCAAAACAATCTTTCTGTTTGCAACGATTTGTATAATCAGTTAAGTGAGATTATGGCTGTGGGCAAAATTCTGTATAAATCCACTGGATAGTGTGAAATTACAGGAATAAAGTTTTAGCGAACTAAGGAAAAGGGTAAATAAAACCCGAACTTCGACAGTTACGGCTGCTACCAAAACTCAAAAAACAGATACTCCGACCTAAAAAAGGGTTTTGAACTAAACTAAACGGCAACTGAAGGATTAAACGTTAGTTTTGAATGCTTCAGTTGCTGTTCGTATGCTATGAGTTAAAGTTTTCAAGGGCTAAGTAGGTATTTTGAAGGGATTAGTAGGGGTTTTGAAGGCTAAAGTATTAATTATTTAGAATGTGATTTTTATCGTATTGAGTGTTGCAAGTGATTTGGTTTGTAGAGTTAGTCTCTGATTTGTAAATTACACCAAAATAAATTACAATTTTACTGAATTTGAGTTTTATGATTGTTTTAAATCATACGAAATTCTGATTATTATATAAGAATACATGGTAGTAGGAAAAATATTTCAAAAAATATCAAGCTTGATTAATAGCAATTTTTTGCGAGTTTCAGGAGCTAACGGTTTTGTTACTATCCTAAAATCTTTTCTGTCTATTTTTGCAAATAAAGTTGTAGCTAATATTATCGGAACTTCAGGTATAGCTATGATTGGACAATTACAAAATTTTATTGGAATTACTTCTTTAATTTCTAATGGTGGATTTAACAATGGATTAACTAAATATATAGCAGAAAAAAAAGACAAAAAAACACAACTTGAATTCATTGGCACTGCTTTTTTTGTATCAACAGTTTTATCTTCAGTTTTAGGAATTATTATAGTTATATTTTCAAAATCAATTTCAATATTTATTTTTTCTAATCCATCTTATTATTCGATCATTATCTTATTTGCTCTCACTCTGTTTGCTTATAATTTAAATACTCTTATACTCTCAATTGTCAATGGATTTCAATATTATAGACAGTATTTCAAAATAAATATAACAACAACATTTGTTAGTTTTATAATGACTCTCTCATTAGTATATTTATTTAAAGAGTATGGAGCATTATTTGCAATAGTTTTATCACAATCAATAGTTTGTTTATTTGCTTATTTTTATATTAAAAATGATTATTGGATAAAAGCTTTTTCTTTTAACTATTTCAGAAAAGATAAATTGTTACTTTTACTTAATTATTCATCAATTACAATATTTGCTGCCATAATATGGCCAATTGTAGATATGATAATCAGGACTTATGTAATAAAATATATTTCAATACAAGAAGCTGGCTTATGGCAGGCAACTCGAAACATTAATGATTACATTGTCAACATTGCCGTTGGCTCATTCTCAATATACTTGTTGCCAAAATTGTCTTCAATAGAAAGTAAAGTAAAATTGAAACATGAACTTTTTCATATTTACAAAATAATTATTCCCATTACTTTAATTAGCTTTTTCATATTTTTCTTAATTAGAGATTTTGCAGTACAAATTTTGTATTCAAAATCTTTTTATAAAGTTGGACAATATTTGTTATTACAAATGATTGGTTCATTCTTTTGGATGTGTAGAATACCTCTTATGAATTATATGTTAGCAAAAAGGCAAACAAAGACTTATTTGATAACTGAATTAATATTTGCGAGTTTATACATAGTATTAGTAGTAATTCTTATTCCTGTTTTTAAGATTCAAGGGATTCAAATGTCCTTTGCAGTATATAATTTTATTTATTTAATTGTAATGGCATTTATCGTTAAAAAATTAACTGATGTCAAGTAATTCGAAACAAACTAACAGTAATTAATAATAGCTTAAAATTAAATACAAAATTATCAAGCTATTAATTTAATAACAATTAATTTACTTTGAAGTAATTAAAATACAAAATTATCTTTTGTGATTAAAAAAATGAAATTAGAAAATAATATTACAATCTTTTGCCAAATACAATTCTGGAAATAATTAACACACTAAAGATGGTAAAGAAAATTACAAAAGTATTAAAATTAATAATTCGATTAATTGAACAAGGATATTCACATATTATTTGTTTAATTATATTTTTTTTAAATGGTATACGGGTAAAATCATTTATTTGTTATGGAATACCTTATGTGAATATCTCATTAAAAGCGACCTGTATTATTGGAGATGGTTTCAAAATGCATAATGGGACAAAATATTCAGACTCAGGTGTAAATGGAAAGTGTAGAATTGATGTTAGAGATACCGCAACATTAATTATAGGGAAAAATGTTGGAATAAGTGATGTCACAATAACATGTCATGAATATATTAAAATTGGCGACAACGTTTTAATAGGTGTTGGAGCTCAAATAAAGGATACAGACAATCATTCTTTGAACCCAAACCATAGATTAAATGCAGAATTAGATTGGAAAAACAAAAATACTTTACCTATTATTATTAGTGAAAATGTTTTTATCGGTGCTAATGCATACATTTTAAAAGGAGTTAAAATTGGAAAGAATTCTATAATTGGAGCAGGAAGTGTAGTTACAAAAGATGTTCCCGAAAATCAAATTTGGGCAGGCAATCCTGCGAAGCTAATTAAGTTAATTGATTATAGCTTAATTACTTAGTATTTTACCAAAATTAGACAAAATCCACAAAAAATGAATAATTTATGAGAAAGTTCTACACAAATGAACAATTCATATTTAATAGGACAAAATTAAGTTTAGCCTTTATTTTTATTGCCACAGGAATTAGAAGTTTTTGGGGTCTTTTCTTTATGTGTCCAACATCTATTAAGATTATTTTTTCGGGATTAATTTATTTGTCGTTAATTATATTCCCATTTAACGCAGTAAGAAACTCAAAAAAACAATTTGGTAAAATTACTTACAGTATATTAATTTTAATGCAGGTATTATTAGTATTCGCTGTGATTAGGGGACTTTTTGATAATGGTTCTGCAATTCCAGGTAACAAATATATTTCTTTATTTTTCAATGAATATACTCTATTATTATTTTTTCCCCCATTTTTCACATTTTTAGCATCAAAAGATGAACTTTGGAATTATTTAAAAGACTTATATTTTATTTATTTAGTTTATGGAATAATATGTGTGTTTTTTCTTAAATGGGATCCACTAACGATGAGTATATTTTTAATACCTATATTTCTGCCTCAATTTGAGAGAAAAAGAAAATTACTTATTTACATAAATATAATTGCCGTTTTTTATGCTGGTTTTATAGTAGGTGATAGAAAATTTATAGTCTTATTATTTTTTTGTATACTCGCATATTATGTATATACTAACTCTGTTGTAAACAAGCTAGTTAAAGTTATTGCTTTAATATCTGTTATGTTACCACTTTTGTTGTTAGCGTATAGTTTAATCTCAGGAGTTTCACCATTTGAATTAGCTACAGAACAAAGCATTAAAAATAAGTTTAACGATTCAAAAGATTTTTCTGCAGACTCTAGAACTTTTTTATATGTTGAACTCGCACAGGATTTAACTGAAACAAATTCTTGGTTATTTGGCAAGGGACCTATTGGATCATATTATTCTTATATGATGGAACAATATGCCAAAAGTGGGGATTGGGCAGATTCAAGCAATAGAATTTCTAATGAAGTTACATTTCTGAGTTTTTTGCTTAAAGGTGGATTAGTCTATGTTTTATGTTGTTTTTTTCTTTTTATATTTGCGATTATAAAATCTTCTTTTAGAGCTAAAAACAAATTTGTTCAATCTTTGTCAATAATATTATGTGGTATTTACGTAAATTCATTTATGGGAGATATGGCGGGATGTTCTTTATTGCAAGTACTTATTTGGCTAATTGTCGGAACATGTTTGTCATCAAAATGGATAAATTACACAGATTTAGAAATTGAAGAAAAATTTAAATTACATTATTAGTATGCGTATACTTTGGTTATCGATGACTTCTTCTCATTATAAAAATTCAAATGTTGAAAATAAAACAGTTGTCGGAGGTTGGATATCATCTCTTGAGAATTTAGTGAAACTAATGCCTGATGTTTTTTTGGGAATAGTTTTTTATTCTAATGATACAGATGAAAGGCAGATTATAGATGGTGTGTCTTATTATCCCATTAAAAAATCTCAGAAAATTATAGATAAGGTAAGGAGAGCAACGATTTCAAAGCAAACAGATGAAATAGACATGCTTAGGATTAAAGATATTGTTGAAGAATTTAAACCGGACATTATTCATGTTTTTGGAACAGAGTCAAATTTTGGAAAAATAACTTATTACACTAAAATTCCTGTCGTTATTCATATTCAGGGCATATTAAACCCATATATAAATGCTTGGTTCCCTCCTGGATTTTCTAAGATAGATTTTTTTATTCATAACGGATTAAATTTAAAGAAATCGCTGTTTGACATGTGGATATATTTAGCTAATATTAGGATGGGGAAAAGGGAATTGGAAATAATGAAAGGTTGTAAATATTTTATGGGACGTACAGAATGGGATAAAAATATTTCTTCGTTTATTTCTTCAAATTCCACTTATTTTTTTTGTAATGAAGTTCTTCGACCAGCTTTTTATTTGAATGACTCATTTAGAATTAACCGATCTCAAGATAAATTTATAATACAATCAACAATATCTTCTCCAATTTATAAAGGTATTGATCTAATACTTAAGACAGCAGATTTATTAATATCAATGTCAACAATTCAATTTGAATGGCATATTTTTGGCATCAATGATATTTCTTTTTTTGAAAAAAAAATGCAACTTAAATCTAGTTCTCTGAACATCAAATTGATGGGAATTGCTTCTGAGATGAAATTAATAGATCATTTAAAAAAATGTGATTTGTTTGTCCATCCGTCATATATAGATAATAGTCCTAATAGTGTTTGCGAAGCACAGATTATGGGTATTCCAACTATAGTTACTAATGTGGGAGGAGTTTCTTCACTGGTTAAGCATGGAGAAACAGGGTTAATCATCCCAGCAAATGATCCATTTTCTTTAGCTTATTATATTGATTATTTATCTAGAAATGAAGATTATTCAAGAATGATTGCTGAAGAAGGTCGAATTATTGCTAAAAAAAGGCATGAACCAAACAGTATTGTCAATAATTTAATTGCTAATTATCAGAAAATCATTAACCACTGTAATAGTGATTGTAGTACCCAATAATAGATTTGTTTTTGTAAATAAATGAAAAATTTATTTACAAAAAGTCTAAATATTAAATGAATAATAATTAAAAAAAAATAAATGATTACAAAAAATAAGTTGAAGAATAATGAAGATTTTAAACCTTTAATAACGATTATTGCAGCTACTTATAATGCAGAAATATGTTTAGAAAATCTCATTAAAAGTATTAAGGATGAGAGAACTGTAGAAGTTGAATTTATAATTATTGATGGTGGGTCAACAGATAAGACAGTTTCCATTATCAAAGAAAATTTGGATGTAATTGATTATTGGATTTCAGAAAAGGATAAAGGGATATATGATGCTTGGAATAAAGGTATAAAATTCGCCAATGGTGATTGGATTATGTTTCTTGGTGCAGATGACTTGTTGGAAAAAAAATCTTTAATCAATTACACTCTTATACTTGACAAATTAAAAAATACAGAAATAGATTATATTTCAGGTAGGGTATTATATATTAATGAAAAAAATGAAACGCTTAAAATACTGGGTTCTACATTTTCATGGGATAAAATGAAAAAGAGTATGTGCTTTGCACATGTTGGGTCTTTGCATAATAGAAATTTATTCAATGAAGTTGGTTTATATAATTTAAATTATAAGATTTGTGGTGATTATGAGTTATTACTTCGAAAAAAAAACAAACTAAAATCAATTTTCTTGGATACTAACGTTGCAAGAATGAAAACAGGTGGAATGAGCTTTTCGGTTAAAGCAATAAAAGAAACTTATAATATTAGAAAAATACACCATACATTATTTTATACTCAAAATTTATTTTATTTTTTGTTAGATATTACGGCTTTTTATATTTTTAGATTAAAAAATGGAATAAATGATTTATAAATGAGAAAATTAATAGATAAAATTGTTACTTTAATAAAAGGTGAAAAGTTTGAATTAGACAAAAGATTACCAATTCGATATCTATTGTATTTTTTTTTACAAAAAATTATTAGTTTAATCTACGGGGTCATGTTATTTTGGAGTTTTAAAAAAACTTTCATTCATACTTCAGCAAAGATTGTATGTAAAAAAATGATTACTTATGGTTCAAACTTAAGTATTGCTAGGGACACATACATTGATGCATTATCAAGAGATGGAATATCATTTGGTTCTAACGTTTCAATTGGTAAAAATACAACAATTGAATGTACAGGTAGTTTTAAATTTATTGGAAAAGGTTTAATTGTAGGAAATAATGTTGGTCTCGGAACACATGGATTTTTTGGTTGTGCTGGTGGTATTATTATTGGTAATGATACAATTTTTGGAAATTATGTTTCAATGCATTCCGAAAATCATAACTACAAAGATTTAGAGATTCCAATTCGTTTGCAAGGAGTTAATAGAAAAGGAATTAAAATTGGTAAAAATTGTTGGATAGGAGCTAAAGTTACAATCTTAGATGGTGTAATAATTGAAGATGGCTGTATTATTGCTGCAGGAAGTGTTGTGACAGAAGGAGTTTATCTAACTAATGGAATATATGGTGGAGTACCTGCTAAGCTTATTAAATTTAGATCGACTGAATTTTAGATGTATTCTAAAAGCATTATGTAGGAATTTGTAAAAGCCACCAACGAAATAATTAACTGTGAATATACCTAATGAATTTGTCGTGAAAAATAATAAAATTATTTGTGTCCATTTATTCAATAATTACTCTGGCAGTCCTAAGGTTCTAGCACAAATTATCAATTCGTTATTGTCAAAAGGTTATGACATTGATTTAATAACAAATAGAACTGAAGGTTTTCTGTCAAACATAGAAGGTGTAAATTATATTTATATCAATTATAATTGGTCAAAAAATAAAGTTGTAACTTTATTCTATTTTTTGTTTGCCCAAGTTGAATTATTCTTTAAAATAATTAGTTACAAAAATACTGGTTCAACTTTATATATTAATACTATTACCCCAATAGGTGCTGCATTGGCAGGTAAATTAATAGATAAGAAAATCATTTATCATGTACATGAAAAGTATGTGAGGTCAAATATTATCAATCGTATATGTCAATATGTGTTTGAAAAAACAGTTTTTAAATCCATTTATGTTTCCAATTACTTAAAACAATGTTATGATTCACCGGCATTGAAAGATTCTGTTGTAATATATAATTCATTAGATACAGAGTTTAAGCAATTGGCCACTGAATGGTTAAACTTAAATCCTGTTCGGCATCCAGATTCAATTTTAATGTTATGTAGTTTAAGAGCATTTAAAGGTGTTTATGAGTTTGTGAAGTTAAGCAATTTACTTCCTCAGTACAAGTTTGTTTTAGTGCTTAGTGCACCGGAGAGTGAAGTAAAGACCTTTACTAATGAAATAACTTTTGGGGAAAACTTAAAGATTTACCCTAATCAAATCAACCTGCATCCTTTTTTCAAAGAAGTGAAGTTAGTACTTAACTTATCAAATCCTGATTTATGGATTGAAACTTTTGGACTTACTATATTGGAAGCAATGGAATATGGAATACCGGCTATTGTACCGTTTATAGGAGGACCAACAGAACTGATAGTTGATGGTTATAATGGTTTTCAAGTTAATCCAAAAGATATAGAATTGGTAAAAGATAAAATAGAACTGTTAATGAGTGATGATGAGATTTATCATTCATTTTCGGAGAACTCGCTTAAACAGAAAGAAAAATTTGATAATTGTTTACTAATGGATGAAATTGAAAATTATTTAGTTTGTGAATAGATGAATAAAAAAATTGGAATTATTGGAACAAATGGTCTTCCTGGGAAATATGGCGGTTGGGATCAGCTAGTGTATCATACAACTAATAACTTGAAAGAGGACTTTTCATTTACTGTCTATACAAGTTATAGTACAGCAGATCCGAACCTAAAAGAATATAATAAAGCGAAGTTAAAGATAATAAAATTCAAGGCGAATGGAATTCAAAGCATACCGTATGACATAGTTTCAATGATACATGCAATATTTCATTGTGATGTATTGTTTATTTGTGGAACTTCAGGATGTCTTTTTCTTCCAATTGTGAGATTATTTGGAAAAAAGATTGTTCTTAATCCAGATGGACAAGAATGGAAGCGTAAGAAATGGTCTAAATCTATTCAACTTTTTCTAAAGCTTTCTGAAAGATTTGGAATTCAGTTTGCTACAACTGTTGTTGCTGATAATGTGAAAATTCAGGAGTATATTTGTTCAGAATATAAGAAGAAATCTGAATTGATTGAATATGGTGGAGACCAAGTGATAAAAGTTCCACTAAGTGACGCTACTGCAAAAAAGTATGATATTGTGAATGGAAAATATTGTTTTAAAGTTTGCAGGATAGAGCCTGAAAATAATATTCACACAATCTTGGATGCATTTGATAAGAATGGGAAAATAGATTTGGTGCTTATAGGAAATTGGGACTTTAGTGAATATGGTAAATCACTCAGAATTAAATATGCCAATTCGAATAATCTTAAGCTTTTAAATCCAATATATGAACAGATTACCCTGGATGAACTTCGAAGTAATTGTGGTTTATATATTCATGGTCACAGCGTTGGTGGTACAAACCCATCATTGGTTGAAGCAATGAATCTTGGATTATGTGTTGTGGCTTTTGATGTTGATTATAACAGAGAAACTACCGAAAATAAGGCTTTGTATTTTTCTAATCAGAATGGATTGGTTGATATTCTCGAACAATTTGAAAAAGACAAGATAGATGTTGCTAAATACCAAAATGAGTTGAAACTAATAGCAGAACGTAGGTATAAGTGGAGTATTATTACAGATAAATATGCAAATGTTTTTAAGCTATAATTCAAAAGGAAATTCTGATTTATCTGTTGAATTTACAGTTTTATATTTATCTATTTAGTAGCTACACTAAAAGGCAATAAGCAGCTAAATCACTAATAAAATGCAAGTTATTGAATCAAAAAAAAACAGCATACTGATAGCTTTAAATCTATTTTTTGTACTTGCATTAGTTCTGGCATATATAGGATCAGTAGTTAGTCCACTACAATTTATTTTGCCCATTTATTTTATAATTGGATTTCCAATAATTTTAATTGTAAACGTTTTATTTATAGCATATTGGATTTATAACCGAAAATGGTATTTCCTTATTTCCACTCTTGCATTAATCCTTTCGTACAAATCGGTTTTTATTATCTTTCCAGTTCATTTCAAACATCAAACAATAGAAAATGCAAAAAAACAATTGGTTATAATTTCATACAATACCAATTCGAACAGTAAAGTGCAGAAACATTGCCTTAATAATCCAAACGGGGTAATAAAATACCTATTGGATGAAAATCCGGATATAATTTGCATACAAGAGTATTATGTGAAAAACGATTCGGCGCATTTAACGCAATTGGATGTGAATAAAATTTTCGAGAAATACCCTTATAAGTATATTAAGTTTGACTATAACAATTATGATAATATGACAGGTTTGGCTACTTTTTCAAAATATCCAATTATCAATACTAAACGCATAAAGTATGAGTCGATATTTAATGCATCAATGTATTCGGATATTGTGATTCAGAATGAAACCATAAGGGTTTTCAATAATCATTTGGAATCCAATCGGTTTTCGGGCAATGACTTAATGTTATCGCAACAATTGAAAAACGATATGAATGGGTTTTCATTGCTAAATAAAACCCAGTATTTTTCTCAAAAATTACAGATAGCTTATCCCGTGAGAGCAAAACAAGCAGAGGCTGTAAGTGAAATTATTAAATCAACTCCCTACAAAGTAATTGTTTGTGGCGATTTTAATGATGTTCCGCTGTCGTATGCCTATACAAAAGTTAAAGGCAAGCTGAATGATGCCTTTGTGGAAAACGGTACAGGTTTTGGTTGGACCTATTATTCCTCAACGTATAAATTGCGACTCGATTATATATTTTATGATGCAAATTTTGAAGTACTGAATTTTGAGATTGGGAAAAATAAATCGTCGGATCATTATCCAATAAAATGTGTATTAAAAATGAAATTTTGATTCGCTTCAAAAGGTCAATAGAATTTATATAATTATGAAAATATTAATTACCGGCATTCATGGCTTTGTGGGATCAAATTTAGTAAAATCCTTAAAGGATAAGCACATTATTTACGGTTTAGATATTGTGTCACCATACAACGAAGCTGTAATTCAAACCTATGGATGGAATGAGTTGGACTCAATTCCGGCTTTGGATGTAATTATTCACTTGGCAGGCAAAGCCCATGACACTAAAAGCCAAACAGATGCGAAAGTGTATTTTGATATAAATACCGGTTTGACACAGCAAATTTATGATTGGTATTTAAAATCGACTGCAACGAAGTTTATTTTTTTCAGCTCTGTAAAAGCAGCTGCCGATACGGTTGCAGGAGATGTTTTGACTGAAGACATAGCTCCAAATCCGAAAGGACCTTATGGCGAGAGTAAAATTGCCGCTGAAAACTATTTAATCAGTCAGCAGTCGACTGTCAGCACTCAGCAAAAGAAAAGCTATATTTTGCGACCTTGCATGATTCATGGTCCGGGCAATAAGGGAAATTTAAATTTATTGTATAATGTGGTAAAAAAGGGTATACCATATCCATTGGGAGCTTTTGAAAACAGGCGTTCATTCACATCCATTGATAATTTAAGTTTTGTTGTTGAAAAATTGATTGAAAAGGATATTTCTTCGGGTATTTATAATGTAGGTGATGACGATAGTCTATCAACAAATGAATTAATTGGTCTGATTGCAAAAACTTTGCACAAACCAAATCGAATTTGGCATTGGAATAAAGCTTTGATTCAATTTATTGCCAAAACAGGGACTATTTTACATTTTCCATTAAACAGTGAACGCCTTCAAAAACTGACTGAAAACTATGTTGTCTCGAACGAAAAGTTGAAAAAAGAGCTTGGAATAAAAAGTATGCCTGTCAAAGCTAGCGATGGATTTATAAAAACCATTGAAAGTTTTGAAAAATAATTTTTAAAATACTCTAGTTACACAAATCAGTTTTTAGAATACGACCACACATACAATTATTGTTAAAAATTAATTGTTTAAACATGATTTACATTTTATTTCTACTACTTCTGTTTGCTGCCGAAATGGCTTATTTCCGCATTGCCGATTATTTTAATATCATTGATAAACCGAATCAGCGTAGTTCGCATTCTCAAGTCACATTACGTGGAGGTGGAATAATTTTCTATTTTGGTGTATTGCTCTATTTTATAGTAAGTGAGTTTCAATATCCCTGGTTTTTTGTCGGATTAACTTTTATTTCGGCTATTAGTTTTGCAGATGATTTAAAACCACGTTCATCTAAAATACGCTTAATGGTTCATTTAATGGCCATGTTACTGTTGTTTTATCAATGGGATTTATTCCATTTTCCGTGGTATTTCACATTTTTAGCTTTAATTTTTTGCATAGGTATACTTAATGCCTATAATTTTATGGATGGAATTAATGGTATTACGGGTGGTTATAGTTTAATTGTAACAGCTTGCTTTTACTATATAAATAACTACATTTATGCATTTGTTGATAATCAATTGATTTACATGCTTGGTTTGGCAATATTGGTATTTAATTTTTTCAATTTCAGAACAAAAGCCAAGTGTTTTGCCGGCGATGTGGGTGCTATATCAATTGCTTTTATACTTATTTTTCTATTGGGGAAATTAATTCTTAAAACATCTGATTTTAGCTATATTATACTATTTTCGTTGTATGGTGTGGATTCAATATTAACTATAATGCATCGATTATTACTCAAAGAAAATATATTTGAAGCTCATCGTAAACATTTATTTCAACTTTTGGCAAACGAATTAAAATTCCCTCATCTCCTTGTTTCGGCTATTTACATGTTTCTGCAAGCAATGGTATTTGCAGGTTTTATATTAGTAACGAACCGAATGACGTATTTAGTTGTTGTAATTTTAAGTTTATCAATTGTTTACGTTGTTATAAAACAAAAGTTCTTTCATTTACATCATTCTGTAAAATCTTAACTAATTGAAAAATGAAATTAATTGATTTAGAATTATTAAATACTGTTACCGAACAGGCTAAAGCCAATTCGCGACTCAGAATGAACTACAATTTTCATGTTGATAGTGAGTCAAAGTCGCAGCGATTATTGAATGCCATGGAACCCGGCACAGAAATGCCTATTCACAGGCATTTACAAACTGCCGAATCCATTATTTTGCTACGTGGAAAATTAAAAATTGTGTACTACAATGATGCCGCGGAAATAATTGGTTCGGTGGAGTTAGACCCATTAAATGCTGTATTTGGCATTGAAATACCGTGTGGACAATGGCATACCTTGGAAGTTTTAGAGTCTGGGTCTGTAATATTTGAAGCAAAAGATGGACCATACAAGCCGATTGAAATCAGTGATATTTTAGTTACCCGGATTTAGTTGCAAGCTTTATTTTGCATTTTATAGATATACATGATGATTTTAAAAATCAGAAAAATCAGTGAAAATTTTCAAATTGTTATACGGATATCAATTTTCGTTTTAATTCTATTTTTTACTAGTTGCGACTCGCCTGCAGATTCACCCTATTCACAAATCAATTTTATTGCAAAAAAATCCTTACCCGGAAACGGTCGTTCCACAGCAGTGGCATTTTCAATAGGAAATTATGGATATGTTGCTTTAGGTCGCGATTCGTTACGAAATCCACTGAATGATTGCTGGGAGTATGACCCAAGCTCAGATAAATGGTTGAAAAAAGCTTCATTTCCGGGTATCGGTCGTGTAAATGCACTGGCTGTGGTACTGAATGACAAAGCCTATGTTGGTTTGGGTTTTAATCCCAATTTTGCTGTGTATTCCGATAAATCAGCTTATTTAAAAGATTTTTGGATGTACGAACCCCAAAGTGATAAATGGACTCAAAAAGCTGATTTTCCGAGTGACGACTGCAATGCTTGCATTAGTTTTTCATTTGGAAACGAAATTTATGTTGGGTTAGGGTTTAATGGTTGGGGGTTTGGCACTGAACTTTGGAAATATAATCCTGATACGGACAAATGGATTGAACTTGCCTCGTTCCCGGGTGCTCCCAGAGCCGGTTCTGTGGTTTGTGCCAATAAAGAGCACGTTTATGCCGGAACAGGCTATAATACCTATAATTTGAACGATTGGTGGGAATACTTTCCGTCTTCTAATAGTTGGAAATCACTAAAATCAATGCCCGATAATGGACGGGTTAACGGAATTTCACTCTGTGTTGCAAATCGTTTTTTTGTTTTCACAGGCAGGCAGTTTGGCGGTAATTTAACCGGTGGACATGTAATATCAGATATTATTGAATATGATAATATTCGAAATGTGTGGTATAAACGGGGGAATATTCCCAATAGCGGAAGAGAAAATGCCATCGCTTTTGAAATTAATGGCACTGCATACCTTGGGTTTGGCGAAAATGACAAACAGGTTTTAAACGATTTCTGGAGTTTTGCGCCCTAATAGAAAATTAATGTTATGGAATTAGCTTATAGAAAAGTGGCGGTAAGCATTAGGATATTAAAAATGCATTTATTTTTACTTGCACTTTTAATTTCAAGCTTTGTTTATTCGCAAAAGGATACACTCCGTTATGATGTTAGCGTTTCGGCATTAACTTCAACCGGCACACAATTGCCTTTTTGGCTTCGTAGCAGGCAGTATGATCTCAATTCTGCCCTGCCACAAAGTTCATCTATTTTACTTTCATTACAACAGCGAATGAATCATCCCACCCGACTTTTTGACTATGAATTTAAAGCTAATGTTTTGATTCAGAACGACAATAAATCAACCGGGTTTTATTTTCATGAATTGTATGCCAAAGCCCGAATTTCAGTATTAGATATTATTTTGGGTTCAAGAGAGGAAATTTTAGGTAATCAGGATTCAACCCTGTCAAGTGGTGGATTTCTTTTTTCGCAAAATGCACGTCCCATGCCAAAACTCACTATTGGTATCGAACGATTTACTGCTGTGCCCTTTACTAAAGGTTTTGTAGAAATTAAAGGAGCTATTTCGCATGGTTGGTTTACCGACAATATTTATACTAATGCCGAATTATTGCATCATAAATATGCCTATATTAAACTTGGCGGGAAACTTCCGGTTCAGTTGCAATATGGTCTCGATCATGTAGTGGAATGGGGGGGTGTTGTACCTGATTTAGGTCAACAACCTGCTGGCTTTAATGACTTTATATCCGTCTTTTTTGCCCGATCAGGAGGTAAAAGTGCTAATATAAGTGATCAAATAAATGCATTAGGCAATCATATTGTATCACAAAGTATGCGCTTGGATGCTACGGTTTCTGATTTTCAGCTTGGTGCCTATTGGCAAAATCTCTCAGAAGATGGACCTATTCGGCTCATCGGATTAGGTATGAACGCTAAAGATGGCTTGTGGGGCATTTCTATTCGAAATAATAAATTAGGGTTTTTAAAGGGTTTTGTTTACGAATATTTAAATACCACCGACCAATCAGGACCCTATCACGACAAAGATGGAATAATTTATGGAGGAAATGATTCCTATTTTTATAATGGAATTTATCAAACCGGATGGAGTTATTTTTTGAAAACGATAGGAACTCCATTTATTTTAGCACCTATAAAATCAGAATATAGTAATAATTATTACCCTGTAAACAACAGAGTGCAAGTGCATCACGTTGGAATAGAGGGAGATATTGTAGGATATAAATATAAGTTTATGAGTTCTTTTAGTAGTAATTACGGAACGTATTCAAGTCCTTATGTAAGTGCAATTGAAAATACTTCTATGCTTTTGGAAGTTAATAAGCGTTTTTCTAAATTAGCAAATATAGAAATTGGCTGTAAAGTTGGAGCAGATTTTGGCCAGTTATACGGAAATTCTGTTGGTTGTATTTTTTCAATCCGTAAAACCGGTAATTTGTTTAATTACTGACAGACAAGCGAAATTATATTAACGTAAAAATAATTGAAATACAGTTGTTTTTGATTTCAATTTGATGTTTATTTTTTAGCAGCAAATCGCTCGTTCAAAAGTTTAGTAACTTCAGCAGTAATGTCATATTGTTTATCGGCATACAATATATTGTCGTTCGAAGTGTTACTGAAAATAATTGCATATTTACCGTCTTTATTGTATTCCTTCAGAAATTTATTAATCGTATCGCGCAATTGTTCGCTCATTTTTTGTTGTACCTGAACCAATTGTTTGCTTAAATTACCATCCATTTCTTGCAAATCTTGTTGTTTTTTTTGCAATCTGGTTTGTTCTTGTTGGGCTCTATCACGACTTAAAAATGCATTATTTTCAAGTTTTCGTTGAAAATCGCCCATTTCTACCTGTAACTGACGCGCCATCTTATTGATTGTCGCTCGAGAATCTTCTTGCTTCCGAATTAAGGACTCATTGGCCTCCTTAGCAAACTGATAGTGTAACAATAAAGAGTCAACATTGATATATGCCACCGGAAGTTTGGCTCCTAATGTTGCGTTTTTGGTGGTTGTATTTAATTTATTATCAACAGCTTGTTGTTTTTTACAGCTCGTATTTAAAGTAATTACTAAAATGAAACCCAGTATAAATGTAGTATTTCTCATTTTTTTGATTGTATTATAAACGTTTTTGAATTGTATAATTTTGAATTCAGGCTACAAAGATAATTTTTTTAAAGCACTTGTTTCCAAAGCAAGTCTAATTTTTAGGAAAATGAATGTTTGATTATTTATTTTAACCCTTAATTAAGTTTTATACGCTAAGAATTTTTGTTAAATTTCGATATTAGTTAAATGAAAAGTTATGATTTTTAAGAATTAAATGGAAAATACAGAGCATTTAACTATAAATTTACACAAAACAAATAATTAACAATATGAATAAATAAACTACAATCATGTCATTTATTTGTTGTATTTTTGTGCGTCATTCTTAATAATAACCGGCAATAATAACCAAAAAATTTAACTTTTCAAATGTTTTCTCTTAAAATTAAAATAATATATTTTTTTATTGGTTTTTCTTGCCTCAGTATTTGGGCACAAAACAATGCAGCAGCTAAGCCTCGCCTACTCATTGGCATTTTCATTGACGGACTTCAGCAGAAACATATTGATTTACTTTGGAACTATTTTGACCCCAATGGATTAAAAAAAATCATAAGTCAGGGTGCTAATTGCCGAAATGTATCCTATAACATTGTTTCGGGTGGCAATGCTTCGGATATTGCATCAGTAATAACCGGTACAACACCCTATTATAACGGTGTAAGCGGAAATTATTTTTATAATCGTGCAGAAGAAGAAATTCAATCCATAATTCAGGACGATGACCAATTTGGAATCGGTACAAAGCAAACACTATCAGCACATAAATTGCTATCGAGTAGCATTACTGACGAAATTATGCTTGCAAATGCCGGAAAATCAAAAACCTATGCAATAGCTTTAAATGCTGAAGAAGCCATAATGCTGGGTGGACATACTGCAAAAAGTGTTTGCTGGATTGACGACCAAAATTTAAAATGGATTAGCACCGGTTACTATAGCGAAGGGCTATCGCGTTGGGCTGATGAAATGAATGTAAGTACATTTAATAATTACACTTCGCGTACCTGGGGACCACTTTACAATATAAACACATATTTAAATAAGCCGACTCACGAAGATAAAAAATGGGGTTTTTATTACGATCCTAAAAGTTTGAAATCAAAAAATAATCAAGCTACAATTCTCAAGAATACCCCTGCAGTGAATAATTTAGTAAGCGATTTAGCTATAAAAACTCTCGTGGAAGAACATCTTGGGCTGAATTTAAATCCGGATGTTTTAATGCTGAATTTTACCGTAAAGGTTCCGACCGAAAAAACACAAACCATGAATTCTGCCGAAAAGGAAGATATTTACCTGCGGTTAGATAAAGACATTCAAAATCTACTCCAAAAAATAGATATTAATGTAGGGCTGGATAAAACACTGATTTTTGTTTTTGGAAATCAAACTCCTTTACATACACCTACTGAATTGGGAGAAAACAAAATACCTGCCGGATATTTTAATGCCGACAGAACCATGGCCTTATTGAGTTCATATTTGATGGCAATATATGGTACTGAAAAGTGGATTTTGGGCTATTATGCTAAGAATATTTATTTGAACAAGGAAAAATTAATTCAGAAAAAAATTAATATTA
Source organism: uncultured Paludibacter sp. (assembly GCA_964511245.1). Classification (GTDB taxonomy): domain Bacteria; phylum Bacteroidota; class Bacteroidia; order Bacteroidales; family Paludibacteraceae; genus Paludibacter. The sequence continues at coordinate 14,116 of CAZEEB010000003.1, read as the reverse complement.
CTGAATTTCAAAATACAGTAATCGAATTTTTACAGGATTTTGAAGGCATTCGATCCGCATATAGTTCAACTCAAATATTACAAAATGACAATTCAGAAGGCGAATTGTATCGAATTCAACAATCGAGTAGCAAAAAAATAATGGGTGATGTAGTTTTTACACTTATGCCCGGTTGGTTTGAAGTCGACGCGCGTTCCAATTTTGTAGGCGAATCCAATGCACTGATGGCTTATACGCCAGTTTATTTTTACGGCTGGAAAATTAAATCACAAATTATCTCAACTTCCTATCAGGCAATTGACATAGCACCAACAATTTCGCGAATTATGGATACAGCTATGCCAAATGCTTGTATCGGAAAACCGATTGTTGAAATAATACCTTAATAAGCTTTACTTAATTTAAATATGCACAAAGAAGAATCAAATCACTCTGTCCCGGCTCTTAATTCAAAATTAGAAATTACGGCACGCTATAACTTTGATGAAATTATTGACCGTCATCATACCAATGCAATTAAAATAGAGCGTTCTAAGGCACTATTCGGCACTGAAAATGTATTGCCGCTATGGGTAGCTGATATGGATTTTGCTACGCCTGATTTTATAGTAGATGCGCTCAAGGATCGATGTGAACACCCCATTTTTGGATACACAAAATTCCCTGAGAATTATTTTGAAGTAATTATTGACTGGATAAAAAATTTACATAATTGGGAAGTAAATCGCAAATGGATAGGATATGTGCCGGGAATTGTAACTGCTATAGCATTTGCCATCGAAGTTTTTTCAGAACCAGGCGACGAAATAATAATCCAACCACCTGTTTACTATCCATTTATGGATATAATTAACAAGGCAGAACGAAAACTGATTAATAATCAATTGGTTGAAAAAAAGGGGCGTTATGAAATGGATTTTGATGATTTGGAACAGAGAATCACATCCAAATCCCGTATTTTTATCATGAGTAACCCACATAATCCGGGTGGTAGAGCATGGGATTTCGAAACCTTGAATCGTTTATCCGAGCTTTGTGCAAAACATAATATTTTAATCATTTCAGATGAAATTCATTCAGATATAATACTTTATAATCAGAAACACTGTACATTTGCCACTGTTTCTGAAACTGCTGCCAACAATAGCATTACTTTTATTGCACCTACTAAAACGTTCAATATACCAGGTTTATTAAGTTCTTCCTACATTATTCCGAATACAGAAATAAGGCTAAAATACCAAAAGTATTTAGAAAAAATGGAATTAACCGGCAGTAATATTTTTTCCGCAATTGCCACTAAAGCCGCTTATACTTCAGGTAATATCTGGCGACAAGAAATGATACAATATGTGCAACAAAATATTGATTATTTGGCAGATTTTCTGAGAACTAATATCCCTGAAATAAAACCTATGATTCCCGAAGCAAGCTATCTTGTATGGTTAAACTGTAAAGATTTGGGAATGGAAACCAACGAATTACATAGTTTTTTTGCACACAAAGCAGGCATCGGGCTTAATAAAGGTAGCGTTTTTGGACCTGGAGGAGAATACCATCTGCGCATTAATGTGGCATGTCCACGAAGTGTTTTGCAATTGGCAATGAATCAACTTCAAAATGCGGTTTGTAGCAAGCAATAAAATAAATAAAATTAGTAGTCAGCCATTTAGCTATTAAAAAACCGTAACCCCATTATAACTGCCTTTTAACATCAAATAAACATCCAAATAGAATGGAAGTAAAAATTGAATCCTCATGGAAAGCTTTATTGCAAGACGAATTCGACAAAGAATATTTTGCCAAATTAACTGATTTTGTACGCAATGAATACAGATTAAAATCAATTTTTCCACCTGCATCATTGATTTTCAATGCTTTCGACCAATGTCCTTTCGATAATGTGAAAGTTATAATTTTAGGTCAAGATCCATACCATGGTGACAGTCAGGCGCATGGACTCTGTTTTTCTGTTAACGATGGAATTGCTTTTCCACCGTCACTTCTTAATATTTTTAAAGAAATTAACCGGGATTTAGGTCTTCAGTTACCTGTTTCAGGTAATTTAATTCGCTGGGCTAATCAAGGTGTATTATTATTAAATGCCACGCTCACTGTAGAAGCACATGTGGCAGGATCTCATCAAGGGCATGGCTGGGAAACGTTTACCGATGCGGTTATTCAAAAAATAGCAGCAAATAAAGAACACTTGGTATTTATGCTTTGGGGTTCGTATGCTCAGAAAAAAGCAGAATTTATTGACGCAAAAAGACATCTTATTTTAAAATCAGTACACCCTTCACCACTTTCTGCATATCGCGGGTTTATAGGGAACAATCACTTTTCTCTAGCTAATAAATATTTGATTGACAATGGATTAAAAGCCATTAATTGGTAGTTTCTATTCTTAAGAAATTGGCAAATGAAAGTAATTGTGTTCGAATTTTTCAAAAAAAAAATCATATGCAATTAATAATCTTCAAAACTATAAATAAAACATTCAAAAGCACTATAAATAACTGATAATCATTAAAATTAACTAAAATCAAAAACACATTTACATCAAACTAAAATTTCTTTGTATCTTTGAGCGTTTTTTTAGAATTATGAATTTGTAAGCTTTGAAACACCAAACACAAAATAAAAAAATAAATGAAACGATTTAAATCACTAAACAACATTTTCGGTTGGGTGGCTTTTGCAATAGCGGCCACAACTTATTTGCTTACAATGGAACCTACTGCTAGTTTTTGGGATTGTCCTGAATTTATTTCTTCGGCATTCAAATTGGATGTAGGGCATCCTCCCGGTGCTCCATTTTTTATGCTTATGGGACATTTTTTCTCATTGTTTGCAAAAGATGTTAGCCATGTAGCGATTATGGTAAACACTCTTACAGCATTTTGTAGTGCATTTACTATTTTATTTTTGTTTTGGACAATAACACACTTTGCACGCAAAATTATTATCAAAACTGAAGATGATTATAATACCGGAAATATTATTGCCATTATTGGTTCCGGTTTAGTTGGTGCTTTAGCTTATACTTTTTCTGACACATTTTGGTTTTCGGCTGTTGAAGCCGAGGTATATGGTTTTTCGTCATTATTTACAGCGCTTGTGTTCTGGCTAATTTTAAAATGGGAAGACAATGCAGAAAATCCCGGTTCTGACCGTTGGTTGATACTCATTGCGTATATGATGGGACTTTCAATTGGTGTTCATATTCTGAATTTATTAACTATTCCTGCTTTGGTATTGGTATATTATTTCAAAAAACATACTCCCACCCTCAAAGGTGCATTGATAGCATTGGTATCAGGCATTGTAATATTAGCAGCTGTTTTGTATGGGGTAATTCCCGGATTTATAGAAGTAGCCGGATGGTTCGAATTACTATTTGTCAATAAATTAGGTTTTGGATTTAATACAGGATTGTATGTATATATTCTTTTAACTATTGGTTTTTTGGTATGGGGAATTTACGAATCGTATATCAATAGAAATTATTGGCGTATGGTTATTGCTTTTGTTATAGCTATAACATTAGTAGGAGTTCCATTTTTTGGAAGCCACATTGTGTTGGGTGTAATTATTATTGCAGCAATGGCTATATTTTTTTACTACCGCAAAAATAATGTCAATGCTCGTTGGTTGAATACCGTATTGTTGATGATAACTGTATTGTCAATTGGATATTCATCCTACGCGATCATCGTAATCCGATCGTCGAGCAATCCTACTATGGATCAAAACAATCCCGACAATGTGTTTTCGTTAAAATACTACTTAAATCGTGACCAATACGGCGACACTCCATTACTTTACGGTTCGACTTACAATGCACCTGTAAAACTTAAAGTTGACGGTAATATGTGCATTCCTGAACAAAAAATTGGTGCACCTACTTACACACCTAAACCCAAAACTTCGGCTGCCGACAAAGATGAATACATAATTACCGGATATAAAACTGATTATGTAATGGATGAACGATTTGATATGTTATTTCCCAGAATGTACAGCACAACTCCTCAACATATTGAGGCATATAAAATATGGGGAAAAATTGAAGGTGAAAAAGTTGATTATGATTACTGTGGACAGCAGAAGAGCGAAATCAAACCTACTTTCTTAGAAAACATGCGTTTTTTCTTCGATTATCAGATAAATTTCATGTACTTCCGTTATTTTATGTGGAATTTTAGTGGGCGTCAAAATGACATTCAGGGTTATGGCGAAATAGACCGCGGAAACTGGATTACGGGTATTGGCTTTATTGATAACATTTTAGTTGGAGATCAGGCAAAATTACCTTCAGAATTAAAAAATAATAAAGGACATAATACCTATTTTTTGTTACCATTACTTTTAGGTATTTTTGGAATGATTTTTATGATTTATGCCGGCAAAAACGGCAATGAAAGTTTCTGGTTGACCTTCCTATTATTTATTTTAACAGGATTAGCAATCGTGGTTTATCTGAATCAAACTCCCTACCAACCACGTGAACGAGACTATGCCTATGCCGGTTCATTTTATGCGTTTTGTATTTGGATTGGATTTGGAGTACTGGGCATATTAAAAGCAATTAACAATTACTTTCCAAAAATATCTCGTACGGCAGCTGCAAGCCTTATTACACTTGTTTGTTTAGGTATACCGGCTATAATGGCTCAGCAAAACTGGGATGACCACGACAGAAGCAATCGATATGTGTGTAGGGATTTTGGTCAAAATTATTTAGCTTCGTGTAAGCCAAATGCCATTATTTTTACAAATGGCGATAATGATACTTTCCCACTTTGGTATAATCAGGAAGTTGAAGGAAAAGGTACTGATATTCGGGTTTGTAATCTAAGCTACCTTCAAACCGATTGGTATATTGGACAAATGCAGCGTGGTGCCTATGAGTCATCGCCACTGCCTATTTCGTGGGCTCCTAAAGATTATGTGGCGGGTAAAAATGAGGTTCTTTGGGTTGAAGATATACTTCAGAAACCACTTGATATGAAAACTGCCTTTGATTTTATATTGAGTACCGATTCTAGCACTAAAATGAAAGGTGAGTCATTTATTCCTGCAAAACAATTATTCTTACCGGTTGATGCTCAAGAAGTTATTAAGTCGGGGACGCTACCTGTAAGTCGTGCCTCTGAAATAGTACCACAAATTAATGTTGATTTAAAAAGAAGGCTGACTAAGAGCGAATTAATGATACTTGAATTGCTAAAAGAAAACAAATGGAAACGTCCAATTTATTTTGCAGTAACGGTAGGTGATGATTATTATCTGGGATTAAATGATCATTTTGAACTGACTGGTTTGGCATACCAAATTTTACCTGTTGGTGTAAAAGGTGCTGGTCCAGGTGTGAACGTTGACGAAATGTATACAAACATGATGACCAAATTTAAATATGGAAACATTGCTGACCCAAAATTGTATTTGGATGAAAATACATCGCGAATGTGTCACACTCACCGCATGATGTTTGCTCAACTAATTTCAGCTTTAATGCTTAAAAATGATACCGTTAGAGCTCAAAAAGCCCTTGATTATTGCAACAAAGTTATACCCGGAACTACCGTTCGTCACGATTATATTTCAACCCAGTTGGCTGATTTTTATTTAAAATTACATCAACAGGCTAAGGCATTAGCTATTTTGGAAACGGTGGCTCAAGATTGTGTTGAAAACCTTGAATGGTACTTTAGTTTAACCAGAGAGCAACAAAACAGTGTTACTAACCGAATTGGTCACAACATGGCTGTTCTTCAACAAGTTTTACGTATAAGTGATGAAAGTAAATTGAAATCTATAATGGACAAATACATGCCTTTTTATATGAACTACAGTAAACGGGTTCAAATGTAAATGATAGTAAGGTTTCCCGATATACTTCGTCCTTTTAAGAGAAAACTTGTTTGGCGTAAAGACTCATCATTGAAAGTGATTTATCTCACATTCGATGACGGGCCAGTACCCGAAGTAACACCACAAGTACTTGATATACTGGAAAATTGGAAAATAAAAGCTACTTTTTTCTGTGTGGGTGAAAACGTAGAAAAATACCCTGAAGTATATTCAAAAATACTTCAAACTGGGCATAAAACAGGTAATCATACATTTAATCACCTGAAAGGTTTTACAGTTTCGTCGGTAAAGTATAAAGAGAATGCAGAAAAAGCGAGTCAACTCATTGTTAGTGAACTGTTTCGTCCACCTCATGGTCAGATTTCATATCGATTACTGCGCATATTAAAATCACAGTTTAAAATCATTATGTGGGATTTATTAACACGAGATTATGATAAAACGATATTACCAAAAACAATACTGAAAAACATTAAACGTTATTCAAGAAATGGTTCTATTGTAGTATTTCACGATTCTTTAAAAGCAAAAGATAATGTTTTAGATGTATTACCACTTGCCATTGAATTTTGGAAAAATGAAGGTTATGAATTTGGAATACTTTAGTTTACAATGGTTTAAATAAAAAAAAGTGAGGCAACACCTCACTTTTTTTTATTTACTTTTTGTGAAACTCATCTAATGCCGTTTTCACTGTTTTATCATCTTTATACAAAAGAGGATAAAAACCAGAGTCACCAAGCATATTGCGCGATATATAAGCTTTTAATTGACTTAAAAGAAAACGTTTTGATATAGTAATTTGTGAGTTATTAATTGCAACACCTTTAGCGGCAGCAAAAGCCGTAAATTCACCCAGCAAATTTTGTGAATCTAGATAATTAGATATTTGTTGCCATGATTTGAAGCTTTTTAACTTTTCGCGATTTTTGTCGGTGTATTGAAAGGCATATTGATATAAATAACCGTAATTAATTACTTTACTTAAATATGGAGTATATTCCGAAGTGTCGCGTGAGACAAAAATATCGGGCATAATACCGCCGCCTCCGTATACAATACGACCACCTATTGTTTTGTATTTCAAAGATTTACTTATATGAATACTATCTTTGCTATCCAATTCATGATGTTTATATCGATTTAAAATATCCATTTCATAATCGTCAGCTTTTCCACGTATGTAAGGCTTTTGAATACTTCGCCCTGATGGTGTATAATAACGTGCTACAGTGAGCCGAATGGCCGAATGGTCGGATAGATTCATTTGCTGTTGTACAAGCCCTTTACCAAAAGAGCGACGACCAATAATTACGCCACGGTCATTATCTTGAATTGCACCTGAAAAAATCTCACTGGCAGAAGCCGAAAATTCATCAATCAATACAACCACGGGATGGTTAATACAACTCCCTTTCCCGTCGGCTTTTGCTTCGGAGCGTTTATAAGCTTTACCTTGTGAATATACAATCATTCTACCGGCAGGTAAAAATTCATTTACCATATAAATAGCCTGTTCCATAAAGCCACCACTGTTTTCGCGTAGGTCAATTATGTATTTCTTTGCACCTTGATTTCTAAGTTTTGCTAAGGCGTCCAAAAATTCCGAATAGGTAGTATCGGCAAATTTGCTTACTTTTATAAAACCTACTCCCGGCTCAATCATATAGGCAATATCTACTGAGTTCACCGGTATTTCTCCTCTGGTTATTGAATAATGTAAAATTTCATGAGTACCATGACGGCGCACCCCTAATTTTACTTTTGTACCAGCTTTGCCACGAAGTTTTTTCATAACTTTTTCGTTATTTATTTTCTTTCCAACAAAGACAGTATCATTCACCTGAACAATGCGGTCGCCGGCAAGCAATCCCACTTTTTCGGATGGACCACTACTAATTACGGCTACTATCATTACCGTATCGTTCTGAATATTAAACTGTACGCCAATGCCACTAAAACTTCCTTCTAATTCACTGTTGACCGCAGCTAAATCGGCTGCAGGAATATAAACTGAGTGCGGATCAAGTTTTGATGCTAAGTCAGTCATCAATTCCTCGGTAGTCTGTTTAATATTTATCGTATCTACATATTGCGAATTTATAATGGAAAGTAATTCATCTACTTTATTATGTGAAATTATACCTGATAGCGCTGAACCCATTGCCCTTCTTGAAAGTAAATTTCCAATAATTATACCGCTAAGAACTGAGAACAATACTATAAAAACTAATACTAAATTTTTTCTATACATTTTTATTAAAATATGATTTATTGGAGGTTATGTGTAGTAATTATAAGATTTCGGTTTATAAAATATATTCAAATTAGATTTTAACACTGCTTTATCAACAAAATTAGTCCAAATAAGTAATATTAATACCAGCTCGTTCGAGTAATTCAACTCCATCCATAATTCTGTATTTTTCGCCATATACCACTCGTTTTATGCCCGATTGAATTATTAATTTTGCACATTCAATACAAGGCGAAGCTGTAACATACAAAGTAGCATTGTCACTACTATTGTGAGAACGAGCCACTTTACTAATAGCATTGGCTTCGGCGTGTAAAACATATGGTTTAGATACATTGTTTTCGTCTTCACAAATATTTTCAAAGCCGGATGGTGTACCATTATAACCATCAGAGATTATCATTTTATTTTTAACGAGTAGTGCACCTACTTTTCTCCGTTCGCAATATGAGTTTTCTGCCCAGATGCGAGCCATACGCATATATCGGTTATCCAGTAATTGTTGTTTTGACATTCTTATTTTGGATTAATTTTATTTCAAATCAACTTTATTTGTTTATAAATATGTAAATTCTGAAATAACTGAATAAAATTGTTCGTCTGTTACGCCAATCTGCCTGCAAGCCAAGCGTGCAGCATCCAAATATTGTAAATTTATATCTCCTGCAATTTTTAGAGGGATGTTACCGTATCTCGTTTTCAAAAAAACAATGTTATCAATTATTTCATGGTCGGCAGTTTTGAAAGTAAAAGGAACAATATCTCTTCGTAGTTTTAAAGCAATCTTGTTTAGGTTTTCATCATCTTCCAAATAAATCAATCGTCCTTGCACTTCCATCAATTCGGTAAATTTGCGGAATTTTTCCACATAATCTTCAAAACTTGTCATTGTTTCATTTTTATTTTCTGATATGCCGGTAAGTATGGCAATATGAGGTTTATAATAATGAAATTGAGGTTTATTATCCAGGTTTGATGTACTATTTTCATTTCCTTCAAAAACTGCAATACGTGATTCATACGAAAGTTTGACTTTGCTTTCAACACTATCAATCTGATTATCAATCATATAATCAGCATCAATTTTCAATTGTTTCAATACAAACAAAATCATTGCAGTTGTGAAAGTTTTGGCATTACTACCACCCACTACAATACGTGTTTTGCTTCTTGTTTGCTGAAAAAGAAATTCGGGAAATGAATATATCTTTAGTTTCAGTTCTTTTGCACGCATTAGTTCCGGGTTATCAATAGCAACATTTAACCCAATTATTATAGCATGAAGTCCTTTATTAATTCGATCAGGAAACCAACCGGCCTTTTCTGGAAGTAATCGATGTTTCTTAAGTTTCGTTAATGAGGGTTCAGAAAATTCAACATCAGATCCTGTAACCAAAAAATTATCTTTTTGGCTAATGGCAATGGCAATATTGTGCAGAGCAGAATCGCAAATAGCAATAAAATGAACCCGTTGCATTCGGTTGACGGTTGAATATTTTTAGTTATTTTTGTCGAGATAAAGAAATTGAATGGCAAATGTACTAAAAAGTTCGGTAATTTTGCTTTTTGTTATTTTGTATTCTCTAATATGCTTAACATATACAATCTTCATTACAAAGAAATTAAGTTGAAACAAGCCATGTGCAATAATTCACACAGAGGGATGATTAGCATTGGCGAGTTCCAACTGACAATAAAAAAACAAACTATAAACGCATGAAATTATTTAAAATTGAAGCTGGTTCATTTCAGGTCGACGGTGGTGCTGCATTTGGAGTTGTACCTAAAAAAGTATGGCAAAAACGATATCCTTGCGATAATGAAAATTACTGTCGCGTAAATATGCGCTGCTTGTTAATTGACACAGGTAAGAATCTGATATTGATTGATGCAGGCACGGGTGACAAACAATTGGAATATCTAAAACACTATGGCTTTAAAGGGGTAATAAATTTCGAAGTTGAATTACAAAAATTGGGATATTCTTGTGCCGACATTACAGATGTTATATTTACACATTTACACTTCGACCATTGTGGTGGTGCAACCAAGTATAATGCCGACAAATCTGATGTTGAACTCGTTTTTCCAAATGCATTGCATTGGGTTAGCAAATCTCAATGGGAGAATTTTCTCAATCCAAATATCAGAGAAGGCGATTCATATTTTCCGGAAAATATGATGCCAATTCAAAAAGCCGGAAAATTAAACCTGCTAAATACTAACATGTTTATATGCCCTGAAGTGGAAGTTAGAATTTTTAACGGGCACACGGTTGGTCAGTTGGTAAGTTATATAATGCAGGGAAACAACACATTGCTATATGTTGGCGATGTGATCCCTTTGGCAGCAAATGTGCCTTTGGCCTGGATTTCGTCATACGATATTTTTCCAATTACAGCTATGGACGATAAGAAAAAATTACTCGATGAAGCAGTGGAAAAAAACCAGATTTTATTTTTTGAACACGATGCTTATACTGAATGTTGCACTGTGGCATCAAATTACAAAAAGCACAAAGTAGATAAAACGATGAGTTTAGATGAAATATTAAAGAAATGACTTGAGTTTTACACTCTAATTTTTATGAATAAAAGCCCTGAATTATCGATAATTCAAGGCTTTTAAATTTTTTATCATTCTATTCAACTATCAATTTAGTGTTAAACTGTTGCCCATTAGTTTCGCCAATGATGTGAATTATATACAAACCCGGAATTATTCTTGTACGAATAGTTGGAGTTGATACTCCTCTAAAACTCTGATGATAAATTTCATTACCATCTAAGTCGATGATTTTCAGAAAGTAAGCGTCATCGGTAGCATTTACAGGTAATTGTACTCTGAAATAATCGGTTGCCGGTTGTGGGTAAACGTTGGCGTGAGCCGCTGTTTCTAAAACCGAAACTTCACTTGTAGGGCAGGTAGCCGTGATTACATTTAGTTTCGTACCATTCATTCCACTTTGTTGATAACAGGTTGAAGCTGTAATTCCGTTTATATCAACGGTTTGTGGCGATCCTGCTTTACTGAAAATAACATTTACACTGGAAATTGCTGATGGAAATGAATATGAATACCATCCATTACCATTATCAGTCATCGCTATTCCTGGCCAAGTTGTGAAAAGATTGGTATTTGTACCTGTCCAAGCCCACAATGAAACGCCGGTTGTACCCCAATCGCTTGGTTTTTTGAATGATACAGTTATGGCTGTTGGCGGAGTAATACTCCCAACGGTAAAAGTGGCCGTATAAGCTGCATCGCTTACTAAATCAGCATTATCTACTATATTATATGTAAAAGTGGCAGTCGCATTTCCTGCTGTGAAAACGAGTTGTGAAACATCGGTTATGACTTGATTCAGGCTAACCCAAACACCAGCTGTTTTTAAACTTCCATCGGTAGGTAAACTTAGAATTTTAATGCCTTTGAAAGAATTTCCTTTGGTACTATTAAATCCAAAATCAGAAGAAGCGAAAGTGTAAGTCTGGCTTGCAGTAAGTGTTTTTGAGATATTTTGACCAGTTGGATTATCACTTGCAACTGGCGATACGGAAATCAAATAGTTGCTACCACCATTGTTGTCCCACGAATTTGAACCATGGTTGATTACAAAATTAATGGTCGAAATAGGTTGGAGTGGGTTGTTAAACGGTCCAAGAACTACTTGCCATACTCCGTTTTGCTGAGTGAAAGGAGTCTCAACAGCACCACCAGTCGACATTATTGTTCCTGTGGGTTGATAAACTGTATTCGGTACCGTCCAGGCACCGGTTGGAGTGCTCGCATTTACACCCCAATGTAGTTTTGAAGCAGCTGTAGCATTGCTGCATTTTACGGTAATGGTATTGGCAGTGGTTGGAGTAGTTGGAGTCCAGCTAACATTGGCAGTGCCACCTCCACCACCTCCACCATTATTACCAACATAAACATGTGAGATAAATGACCGAGCTACATTGCCTTTATTGTCAATAGCTTCTACATAATAATCAATCAGCGAATCTTTCATTCCGACTATTTGTGCAGAATACTCATCAGCTTTATAATTTGGTTTCATTATCGTTCCACTCGCAATGGTTTTTGGTGTCATTAACAGTTCGTGCCAGGCATTCACTTCATTTCCACCTGCATAGGTTTCATTTTGATTGCTAGTAATTGGATTTACACCATCTTTATCGGTACGATATTTTAATTTAACAGAGGTTAAGCCACTTACATCATATACATAAGTCCATACGCTAAAATCCGAAGGCATAGAAGTTCCCCACTCAGTTCCACCCGGATTATAGGGTTCGCGCTGAGGATGATAAATATTGGGTGGAGTTAAATCACTGCCTGAATTTACAATTGACATCACTTTAGCAGTTGCCAAATTGGAAGCGCGGGTTGGCTTAGAATCCCAATCTTCTGTTCCATCCCAATACCAATAACAACTTGTTTCACCTGTCATCAGATAATCCCATGCTGATTTCACATCGGGCGACGATGGACTTATTTGTTCGGCTGTTTTCACAATATTAGAAGTTGCCGTAATTACACTCCAACTATTACGGTCGGGGCTATAGCCGTTCGTTGGGTCGCCATTCCATTTCAAAAACTCTGGATCAGAACCGGCACCCGACCAACTACCGGCTTCAACATGTATCACATCGTCGGTTACAGGTGGAAATTGCTGTATATAATCCTGAATAGTGGTACAAGCAAAGCGAGCAGAATTAGCATTTACCCAACTCACAAAACTATCAAAATTACTTCCATAATAACTATCAGTCCCACCACCGTAGTTGTCGCCATCGTGATGAAGAACTATTAAAATCGGATGCAAAGGGTCTGTATTATAACTTTCGAGCTGACTCATTGTATTCTCGTAATTCAAAGCGCCAAATCCACCACGAGCATCTTCATTCCCAAAAAAAGTGGATGTTGGAACTGCAATCATTTTATATTCAATTCCGGTTGCCGGGTCAACATATTTTATCCAGTGTGGACGATGCCCCCAAGCTGCCGAAACAGGAATTGGTGCCCATAAACCATTCAATGCTTTCCAGTCGTTCGGATTTGGATTCATTTGGTCTGCCTTATTTGGTTCAACTACACTGCTTGCTTTTGCCCAAGGCTGACCGATACAGGCACGATCCATGTGTTGATTATCAATCATTACCCAATCTAAACCAACGGATTTTAAAGCAGGAATAATTTGCTCTTGAAATGCATTTTCGGGTGGAAAAATACCTTTAGAATAAGGCATTCCCGGAAAATTAGTCGAAAAAAAAGATTTATGCTTTTGGATCTGTTTTTTAATATCTTCATTGTCAATCAATGGCATCAACGGGTGATTATATCCAAATGCAACCATATCCAATCGTTGATTGCCGAGTGATGTTTTTTTCGAAACCATACTATTCCAGCTTGATTTCCAATTATTGAAACCCACACCACCCGATTCCATTACATTCAAATTTTCATTCAATGAACCCGAAAAACTTACCTGTGCCCCTGCATGACTCATTGAAAGCATTTTATTTGTTGCATTCGAAGGCCACGAAGTATATGGACCGGAACGGCTATTGAAAATATCGTACAAATTATAGGAAAAAGTACCCGTGTTTTGAGATTCAATTACCGTTTGTCCGGGTTGATAAATCGGTTGGTGCATGTGCCACTGAAAAGCAATGTAAATGGGGGGATTTGATGCATTGACAGAAACCACAGCAATTAGAAAAAGGAATGATGCAATTAAAAAAGCTAATGCAATAAATTTTGTAGATTTTTTCATAAAAGTAGAACTTTAATTAATTTTGAATGGTAAAATTATATCTTTCAATAGCTAATTAATTGTAAAATTGGCATTTAACTCGTATTTCAAGTTGCAAACGATTGCATGTCAAATTGACACTAAATATGTGATTGTAAGATAATAAAACAAATTTGTAACTACTCAGCACCCCTAAGTTGATGATACAGAATATTTTATGATTT
>CAZEEB010000002.1:0-37020 GCA_964511245.1 uncultured Paludibacter sp. | reverse complement strand
CAATTTTTAGTCTTTTGTATACAATAAATATTATCGTTAAAGTTATTCATTTTTAGGTATTTAAAGTTGGTATAATTGAACAAAAAACTTATTTTTGCGAAGATTTCATACAACAAATAATCTCATCTACATTTAGAAATTTTAATTTCAAAAACGTGATTTTATCATTTTTGGAACTTTGAATAATTAGTTGTAATTTTGAGAATTAATACCAGATTTAAATGTCAAGAAGAATATCATTTTATTTACTGTTAATTGTCGTTTTTTCGGTTTTCACAAATAAACAGTTATATGCTGCTAATCAATTGGTTACACAGTTAAATGTTGTTGATAATGATTCAACATTTTTGTATGTGTATGTATATAACGATTTGGGTAATAAAGTAATGGAAACCAAATACTTTCACCCCGATAGTTTAACATTGATTCGGAAATCGTTGACTGAATGGATTTATGATGGAGCCAATATTATCACTCAACGGGAGCGAAGTTGGAAAAATGGTGCTTGGTGTTTTAATTATTTAATAGATTATTACTACAACAATAATTTATTAACTACCGAGATTCACAGCAATTATATAGCTGGTATTATCTCACAGTTTAAAAAAGTTGAATTTATATACCAACAAACTAAATTATTATCCAAAATTGAATATCTTCTCGATAATGATTTATGGCATAAATCCACACAAACCGATTTTACGTACCTTCCTGATTTAAAACCAGATACAACATTTATAAGTGCATTCAAATCAGATACATTGTACAGTAAAATGTATTCTACATATCATTACAACCTTACAGGAACAGTTAATTCGCAATGTTGGAAAATTAAATCTGCAAATTCATGGATTAACTCGGACTCAATAAATTGGTATTATTATTCAAATACCGATAAAATACTAACTCAAAAAAATAAAAAGTGGAATGCTGTAATTTCGGCTTGGGAAAATACTCAACGAATTGATTACATGTATAATGCTAGTAATCAAGTTGTTTCAGAATCATATCAAAAATGGAAAACGATGTTTTGGGAAAATGATGTTCGGTATGATTACACTTATTCTGCTGATAATGTTTTACTTAAGAAAACATTAATGAAACCAGTTTATAACGATTGGCGTGGATTAGTTTCAGTTAATTATTCTGATATAGTTGCTAATAATTCAAATACTGTTCAATCTTCTTTTGAATTTTGGGGTGGAGTAACCGGACAGCTTACCACATCATTTATCCCCTTTGTTTTTAACAATGAAATTATTGTAAAACGCGCTAAAAGTATCAAAATAAGTTATTTGACTTTTAATGACACAATTCTTACAACCAAAATCACGGAAAATGCTAAAATGGCTCATGTTTATCCAAATCCTTCAAATGGAGTTTTTTATGTTAACGCCAGAGAACTTGGATTGAAATCATGGTCTGTTTCGGATTTAAATGGGCGGTTAGTAAAAACCAACGATCAAACTTACCAAAATTCCGTTATTGATTTAACTGACTTGCCACGTGGCATTTATTTATTAAAAGTCAGAACTGAAGATGCGGTCTTGTTTCAAAAGCTTTTAAAAGAATAAATTTAAAAGTTTCAACACAACATCATTTCAACTTGCTTCATGAATTAAAATCACAATTATGAGAGTTAAAAATTTAAAACAAATTTTACTTATGTCAGCAATAACAGTAGCTGCTTCGGTTTTATCCAATAATCCATTATTGGAAATTTACAAAACACCACATCAGACTATTCCTTTCAATAAATTGAAAAATGAGTATTATTATCCAGCATTTCAAGAAGCGATGAAACAGCATTCGTCTGAAATCGAAGTAATTATAAATAATCCGCAAGCTCCTACTTTCGAAAACACCATAGAGGAACTTGAAAAATCAGGCTCGTTATTAACAAAAGTAGGATCGCCATTTTTTAATTTACTCAGTTCTGAAACGAATGATGAATTACAAGCCATAGCTGAAAAAGTTTCGCCTTTGCTTACTGAACATAGTAATTCGGTTAAACTCAATGAAAAACTTTTTGCAAGAGTGAAAACTGTTTATTTACAAAAAGATAAACTGAAGTTGACATCTGAGCAAAAAATGTTGTTAAAAAACACCTACGAAGGTTTTGCCAATAATGGAGCTAATCTATCAGAAGCCGATAAAACCATATATCGTAAATTATCAAAGGATTTAAACCTTTTGACTTTGCAATACGGACAAAACGTGTTGAAAGAAACAAATGCATACAACCTACTCATAACAGATAAATCATTGCTTGGAGGCTTGTCGGCTGATTTTTTGGAAGCGTTGGCGGCCAATGCAAAAAAAAATGGCAAAACAGGTTGGTTACTTAATTTAAAGGCAACGTGCTATGTGCCATTTATGAAAAACGCCGATAATCGTGATTTACGTAGAGAGCTTTACATGGCTAATGCAACAAAATGTATGAATGGTGGGGAGTTTGATAATAAAGAAAATGTAAAAAAAATCGTGAATATTCGCTTGAAAATTGCTAATTTGCTTGGTTATAAATCTTATGCTGATTACGAATTAATTGACCGGATGGCTGAAAATAAAACGAATGTATTTAATCTACTTGATAAATTATTGGCAGCCTACAAACCTGCGGCTGTAAAAGAATATGATGCAGTGCAGGAATTTGCAGATAAAAAAGGAGCTTATTTCAAAATTCAACCCTGGGACTGGGCATATTACTCTGAAAAACTTAAAGATGAAAAATTTTCTATTAACGACGAAATGCTGAAACCTTACTTTGAATTAGAACAAGTTAAAAAAGGTGTGTTTGGTCTGGCAACTAAGCTTTATGGAGTTAAATTTAAAAAGAATACTGACATTCCGGTTTATCATTCCGAAGTTGATACCTACGATGTATTAGATGAAAATAATAAATTTTTGGCGGTTTTATATACTGATTTTCATCCGCGTGATGGCAAACGGGCTGGAGCATGGATGAATGATTTTAAACCACAATGGATGGATGGTAAAACAGATAGTCGCCCTCAAATTACTATTGTAATGAATTTTACCCGTCCTACGGCTACAAAACCCGCTTTACTTACATACGACGAGCTTAGCACTTTTTTGCACGAGTTTGGTCATTCACTACATGGAATGTTGACAAAATGCAGGTATCAATCACTTTCAGGGACGTCGGTTTATCGTGATTTTGCGGAATTACCTTCGCAAATAATGGAAAACTGGGGCTCACAAAAAGAATTTTTAGATGGATTTGCAGTTCATTATAAAACTGGAGAGAAAATACCTTCTGAACTAATACAAAAGATTAAAGATTCTGAAAATTTCAATGCTGCATATTTATGTCTTCGTCAGTTAAGTTTTGCTTACTTGGATATGGCTTGGCATTGCATCGAAAAACCTTTTGACAATGATGTAATTGGGTACGAAAAAAGTGCTATGTCATCTACCCAAATTTTACCTTTAATAACTCAAACAAGCATGAGTACTAATTTCAGCCATATATTTTCGGGTGGATATGCTGCTGGATATTATAGTTATAAATGGGCTGAAGTACTTGATGCGGATGCTTTCTCTGTTTTTGAAAAAAATGGTATTTTTAATAAGAAAACAGCTGATTCATTTAGGAAAAATATTTTAGAAAAAGGTGGCACTGAGCATCCAATGTTACTTTATAAACAATTCCGTGGACAAGAACCTACAATTGATGCGTTACTCAAAAGAAATGGTTTGAAATAGTTAAATGTAATTGATTATGTCCCAATTTGAGTTGAATTTATATTCAAGTATTCAACTTTCCATCATATTGTTTGCAATTTTATTTGTCTATACTAATACTATTATTATTTAGATTTATATTTTTTTATTCTTGTGAAATAAAGCTAAAAACAGTTTTTTTATGAAGCGAACTCAAATTTTACTTTTTCTTATGGTTGGAATGTTAAGTGCTTGTAATTCAAATCAAAAATATGCATCCTATGCTGAGTATCCTGTTTATGATGGAACTGATTTGGAACTAATCTTTAGCCCTCAAGCTTCTCGTTTTAGAGTTTGGGCACCAACTGCAACTGAAGTTAAAATTCTATTATACGATAATGGGAATGATGGTGGAGCTTATAAAACTTTGGATATGAAGCATTCAGAAAAAGGTACTTGGACTTTGAAAGTGAATGAAAATTTGAAAGGAAAGTTCTACACTTTTCAAGTGCGAATTGGCGAAAAATGGCTTGACGAAACACCAGGTATGTGGGTAAAAGCTACTGGTGTAAACGGAAAACGTGCTGCTATCATTGATTTTGCTGAAACAAATCCTTTAGGCTGGGAAAACGATGTACGTCCTCCATTGAAAAACTTTACTGATATAAGTATATACGAAGTTCATGTGCGCGATTTCTCTATGGCATCCAATTCGGGTATAAAAAATAAAGGAAAATTTTTGGCTTTTACTGAATTTGGTACTAAAAATATACATGGCGAAACCACCGGAATTGATCATTTGAAAGAATTGGGTATTTCACATGTTCATCTGTTACCGGTATTTGATTTTGCCTCCGTAGATGAAACCCGTCCTGCCGATAATAAATACAATTGGGGATATGATCCATTAAACTATAATGTTCCGGAAGGCAGTTATTCTAGCAATCCATATAATCCGGTTACACGTATTCGAGAATTCAAACAAATGGTTCAATCCTTACACAAATCCGGAATTCGCATTATAATGGATGTGGTTTACAATCACACATCCAAAGGGAAGGGCTCGCATTTGGATTTGCTTGCTCCAAATTATTTTTATCGTCAAAATGCTGATAGTACTTGGTCTAATGCCTCTGGATGTGGTAATGAAACTGCTTCAGAGCGAGCCATGATGCGTAAATTCATGATTGAATCTGTAGTTTACTGGGCCACAGAATATCATATAGATGGATTTCGATTTGATTTAATGGGTATCCATGATATTGAAACCATGAATGCTATCCGTGCAGCTCTTGATAAAATTGACCCCACCATTTTTATGTATGGCGAAGGCTGGACTGCTTCTGGTTCGCCATTATCAGAGGAAAAAAGGGCAATAAAGAAAAATGCAAAGCAATTGAATAACATCGCTGTATTTAGTGACGATATACGAGATGCTTTAAAAGGTAGTTGGATGCATCAACAGATTCCCGGATTTGTTTCGGGTGTTGATAGCCTCGAGGAAAGTGTAAAGTTTGGTATTGTTGGTGCAACTCAACACGATAGCATTGACTATTCAAAACTTATATATTCAAAATCACCTTATGTAAATAATCCAACTCAAATTATTAATTATGTATCTTGTCATGATGATATGTGTCTGGTTGATAAATTAAAAGAGTCTATACCATTAAAAGCCTCTGACGATGAATTGGTGCGATTTAATAAACTGGCTCAAACAGTTGTATTTACATCCCAAGGTGTAGCATTTATGTATGCAGGCGAAGAAGTTTATCGAAACAAAAAAGGTATTCATAACACCTATCAATCGCCTGATTCAATCAACAGAATTGATTGGAATTCAAAAACTACACATAAAGAAATTTACAATTATTACAAAGGTTTAATTGCATTACGAAAAGCACATGCAGCATTCAGATTACCAACTGAGGATATGGTTCAAAAATATTTAAAATTTATAGATTTAAAAGTGCCTAATGTAATTGCATTCATACTTACCGATCATGTAAATGATGAGGTTTGGAAAGATATATTGGTAATTTACAATGGAAATAGAAAAGCCGTAACTGTTCAAATTCCTAAAAATGAATGGAATTTAGTTTGTCACGATGGACAGATAAATTTGAACGGATTAGCAGTAATTAATTATACATCATTTATGGTAGCTCCATCATCGGCAAGCATACTTTTTGCTAAGTAGGTATTTTAATTTTAAAATTTATTCAGATTTTTATTAAATGACTTTGTATTATAATACTAATAATCTATCTTTGCAGCCCAAACCAATAGTTGGAATAAAAGAGTTAAAACATAAATTAAGTTAATAAGATAATGTATATTTAATTCTTAATTTTGTAACTTAAGGCGCAGATGGTGAAATTGGTAGACACGCTACTTTGAGGGGGTAGTGCCGGTTACGGTGTGTGAGTTCGAGTCTCATTCTGCGCACCACGTTTATTTAAAATGCTGATTTTCAAGAATATTTGAGTTTAATTATAGTTAAAGTGCATAAACCAGTATATAAGCATTACTATTATGATAATTCGGAACAAAAAGATTTGACAAAAAATTGAAATAGTTTATTCTATTACAATTTTTTGCTTTTATTTTAGATTGTATTTAATGTTTTGATTTAAAAGCTAATGCGAACATTTTCATTTGCTTTAGCATTGCCAGTAAACCATTAGATCTGGTAGGTGAAAGATGCTCTTTAAGTCCAATCTTATCTATAAAATAGAGTTCGGTATTCAAAATTTCGTCTGGAGTATGATTCGAAAGCACCCTAATCAACAACGATACAATTCCTTTCACAAGAATTGCATCACTTTCTCCTTGGTAAATTACTTTTCCGTCATTGAATTCTGCGTTTAACCAAACACGACTTTGACAGCCTTCAATAATATTTTGTGGAGATTTATTTTTTTCGTCCAAAGGATTGAGTGAATTTCCTAAATCAATTAATAATGCATATTTATCCATCCAATCATCAAAATTATTGAATTCTTCAATAATCTCATCTTGTAAATCGTTTATATTCATTTTTTAAAATATATTTAGCTTAAATTAAGCGAGTGATTAATATTATTCGAGCATGAGAATTACTCGTTTTAATGCATTTATAAAAATGTCAATTTCATCTTTTGTGTTGTAAAATGCGAATGAAACTCTAACTGTACCTGGAATTTCAAGAGAATCAATCAATGGTTGGGCACAATGATGTCCAGTGCGTACTGCAATTCCTAGTTTGTCAAGCAACATACCAATATCATAGGGGTGAATCTTACCAACTAAGAATGAAATTACTGAGCATTTTTTTGTTGCAGTTCCTATTATTCGAAGACCTTCAATTTCTAAAAGTTTTTCGGTTGCATATAATAGCAAGTCATTTTCGTATAATGCAATTTTTTCAAGCCCGATTTGCTGTACATAATCCAAGGCTTTTGCCAGGGCTGTAGACCCTATATAATCTGGAGTTCCAGCTTCAAATTTAAAAGGTAATTCATTGTATGTGGTTTTTTCAAAACTCACTGTTTGTATCATCTCTCCTCCGCCTTGATAGGGAGGAATTGCATTTAGCCATTTTTCTTTACCATAAAGAACGCCAACTCCTACTGGTCCATAAATTTTATGTGCAGAAAAAACATAAAAATCCACATCTAATTCTTTTACATTGACAGGGATATGAGGTATGGCTTGAGCACCATCGATTAAAACAGGTATATTGTGCTTATGTGCAATTTTAATAATTTCGGCTATAGGATTAATAGTCCCTAAAACATTTGAAACATGAGCGATTGAAACTATTTTTGTTCGATTCGTAAGTAAGGATTTAAATGCATTTAAATCCAATTCCGAGTTTTTATTCATTGGGATAACCATTAGCTTCATTTTTTTTCGTTCACAAAGCATTTGCCAGGGAACTATATTGGAATGATGTTCCATAACTGAAACAATAATTTCATCGCCTTCATTGCAAAAGGCTTCACCAAATGATGTAGCTATTAAATTTATGGATTCAGTAGTGCCTCTGGTAAAAATTATTTCTTCACGTTTTGATGCATTTAAGAATTGAGCAACCATGGTTCGTGCCAATTCATGTGCTTCGGTGGCTTTTTGACTTAAATAATGAACACCACGATGAATATTGGCATTTAAATGGTAATATCCATCATTTATTTTTTCAACAACGCACGTTGGTTTCTGAGTAGTGGCAGCGTTATCAAAGTAAATGAGGTTTTTATTGTATATTTTTTCAGACAGAATTGGAAAGTCAGTCCGAATGAGCTTAATTTGGTCGTTATTCATTTAATTTAAACCGATTTAAATCTTTTTTGTTCGACAAAAGTACGTTTTTTTTAGGGATGAACCATATTTATAATTTTGATAAAATAAAAAAGTCGAATTATTTTTTAATATGTAAAATAATATGAATTATCAATACTTCTGACCTTATTTCGTAATTCTTAAGTACGCTATCCGACTATTTTTTAGAATTCAACAATTTTTAACCGCTATTTGGATGTCAACTGTGAAATATTGATGTACTTTTGTGTGATTTTTCCGCAAAATTGCTTTCTAAAAATTAAGCATAACAAAATGAATAAAACTGTTCTTTCCAAAATTACCCCGCACATTGCTGCCTTGCTCTTATTTATATGTATTTCTTTTGTTTATTTTAGTGCAGTTATAGAAGGACGTCAGCTAATTGGTCACGATACTGAAAGTTGGATGAGTATGGCCAAGGAAACAGTTGATTTTAACACAACTCACGACAATGTCACTTTGTGGACAAACTCTATGTTCGGGGGTATGCCTACGTATCAAATTTCGATGATTCAGCCTTATAATTTAATCAAATACGTTGATGAAATTATTCGTATTTTCCCCGGGCAAGTTGGAAATTTAATGTTATATCTAGTTGGTTTTTACATATTACTGTTGGCATTTAAGCTAAAACCATGGCTAGCAATTGTTGGTTCTATAGCATTTTCATTTGC
The DNA here is from genome assembly GCA_964511245.1 of uncultured Paludibacter sp. Classification (GTDB taxonomy): domain Bacteria; phylum Bacteroidota; class Bacteroidia; order Bacteroidales; family Paludibacteraceae; genus Paludibacter. Next base: position 28,336 of record CAZEEB010000002.1, on the reverse strand, counting down.
ATCGTATAATTTTATTATAATTGCTGCGGGTCATAATTCGAAAGCAATAACCATTGCTTATATGGCGCCTCTTATCGGTTCTGTTTTTCTTGCATTTAAAGATAAGAAATTGTTAGGCAGTATTTTAACTGCTTTCTTTTTAAGTTTGGCAGTTCGAGCTAATCATGTTCAGATTTTATATTACACAGTTATTATCCTACTTTCATTAGCTTTAGTTGAATTAATTTTCAGTCTGAAAGAAAAAGAAATATCTTCATTTCTGAAATCAAGTGCTATGTTGCTGGCTGCAGCTGCTGTAGCTGTTGGCATGAATGCAACTTCACTTTTAACAACCAATGAATATAGCAAAGCCACTATGCGTGGTGATTCTAACGGATTAACTGTAGATGCTCAAAATTCACAGCATGGCTTAAATAAAGATTACATTACACAATGGAGTTATGGTATTGATGAAACTATGACCCTTTTGATTCCGAATTTTAAAGGCGGCGCTAGTGCTGGGAATTTAATGGCTGATAGCGAAACTGGGAAAAAATTAGCAAGTTTAGGTGCTCCAGATGTTGATAAAATTCTCAAAGAAAATCAATTTCCACTTTATTGGGGCACACAGCCAGGTACTTCAGGACCTGTATATATTGGAGCCATTGTTTGTTTTTTATTTGTATTAGGGCTATTTCTGGTTGATAAGCGAATTAAATGGTGGTTGTTGCCGGTAATAATCTTAACGCTAATGTTGTCGTGGGGTAGAAATTTTATGTGGTTGACAGATTTCTTTATTAATTATGTGCCTTTGTATAATAAGTTTCGAACTGTTTCAATGACTTTAGTTGCTACTGGTTTTGGAATGACATTAATTGCAATTTTGGCATTAAAGGAAATTTTTGATGATAAAACTGATAGACAAAAATTAATCAAACCAGTAATGATTAGTGCAGCTATAGTTGGTGGATTGGCTTTAATTTTTGCATTGATACCCTCACTGGCAGGTAATTTTTATTCTGCTGCCGATGCACAATTTACCGGTAATAATGCATTCTTAAAAGAGACTTTAGTTTTAGACCGTGCTGCCATGTTACGCTCTGATGCTTTTCGATCGTTGGCCTTAATTCTTGCTTCTGCCGGTTTGATTTGGTTGTATGCCAAAAACTATTTAAAACAAAATGTGGCTTATGTTTTATTTGGTATTCTTATTTTATTTGACTTAGTATCAGTTGATAAGCGATATCTGAACGATGATAATTTTAAACGTCCTCGACACTACGAAACCTTAATTTCGCCGTCCACTGCCGACAATATTATTTTACAAGATAAATCACAGTTTAGAGTTTTGGATGCAACTGTGAATATTTTTAACGATGCATCTCCATCTTACTTTCATAAAAATATTGGAGGTTATCATGCAGCTAAGTTACGTCGTTATCAAGAATTGATAAATATGCACATTGAAAAAGAAATCGGTCAATTATTTGCTGCATTTGGAAGAGCTAAAACAGCCGATGTTGTTACTAATACTATGGATTCATTAGGTGTTTTGAATATGTTGAATATGAAATACTTAATTTATAACAAAGAAACTGCTCCTGTTCAAAACCCACATGCAAATGGAAATGCATGGTTTGTTCATGCTATTAAAATTGCAAATAATGCTAACGAAGAAATGTATTTGTTAGGTAAAATTAATACCAAAACTGAAATGGTAGTGGATAAAGAATTTGTTAATGTACTGCCTACAAAATTAAATCTCGATACCTCAGCTCATATTGCATTAATAAGTTATAAACCGAATTATTTGATTTATAAATTCAGTTCAAAAACGAACCAAGTTGCTGTTTTTTCTGAAATATATTATAAAGATGGTTGGAATGCTTATGTTAATGGAAAAATAGTTCCTTATGTTCGAGCAAATTATTTATTAAGAGCAATGCCATTAAAAGCTGGTGAATATGAAATAGAATTTAAATTCGAGCCGGCATCCTACAGTGTTGGAAATATTATTGCACTTGTATCTTCTATTATTCTGATATTAAGTATCTTAGCTTATATAATTGTGAAAATAAAATACAATAAAATAAACTAAGCTCTAAAATAAAAATTAAAAAATGCGTACAAAAAAAATATCAAATACATTTTTTTCGAATTTACATTTGACATCAACTATAAGTATGTCATTAGTTCTTTTTTTGATAGGATTAGTCTTTTTAATTTTATTTGTAGCTAGGGATATGAGTACGTATGTGAAAGAAAATATCAACTTATCAATAGTTTTAAATGATAATATAAGTAAAGTTGATGAGCAGCGTATTGAAATTTTTCTTAAATCTTCTGCTTATGCAAAAACTGTTGAATATATATCAAAAAATGATGCTTTGAAGGATCATATAAGTAGCTTGGGTGAAAATCCGAAAGACTTTTTAGGATATAATCCACTTAAAGCATCTATAGAAGTTAAACTTAATGAAATATATGCCAATAATGACAGTGTAGCAAAAATCCAAACAAAATTAAAATCGTTCGAAAATATATATCGTATTGTATATCAAAAAGATATGGTTAATTTGGTAAATGATAATGTGAGAAAAATAAGTTTAGTACTTTTCGGATTAGCACTTGTACTTTTATTTGTTTCCATTGCGCTTATAAATAATACCATTCGATTAACTTTACACACCAATCGTTTCTTAATTAATACTATGAAATTAGTTGGTGCAACTTCATGGTTTATTCGTAAGCCATACCTTCTAAAAAGCATTTTGAACGGATTAATTGCGTCTTTCCTATCTATATTAATGTTAGTATTAGTTGTGTATTTTGTTAGATTTGAATTTGGTATAAATGATTTTATGATTCAATCAATGAGTTATGTGTATGTCATTTTAATCATTGTACTTTCAAGTGTAATGTTAACTGTTTTTTCTTCTTATCTAGCAGTAGGTAAATATCTTCGAATGCATTCAAATCAAATGTTTTAAAAATCAGTTCTTTTATCTATTTCGCCATTTTTGAATATTAAAAAATAAGTAAATTTATGGAAAACGACAAAAAGTTTATGCTTGCAAAAACCAATATGACATTAATTGTTGTTGGTTTTATTATTATCATCATTGGATTTATGCTTATGGCTGGTTCAGGTACTGTAAAGGATTTTAATCCGGATGTTTATAGTATCAGACGGATTACAATAGGGCCTATGATTTCATTGTTTGGCTTTATATTTATCATTGTAGCCATTTTATTTAAACCCAAAAATAAATAATATGAGCATACTTCATACGATAATTTTAGCCATTGTGGAGGGATTGACTGAATTTTTGCCAATTTCATCAACTGGTCATATGGCATTAGTTTCGGCATTTATGGGTATTGAAAAGAGTGATTTTACAAAGCTATTTATAGAAAATATTCAATTTGGAACTATACTTTCAGTCATTGTTTTGTATTGGCGCAAGTTTTTAGATTTCAGCAAGCTGCAATTATATGTTAAATTGATAATTGCTTTTATTCCTGCTGCGGTACTAGGCATTCTTTTCAAAAAACATATTGACGCTATGATTGGAACACCATTATTTATTGCTTGTACAATGTTTTTTGGTGGTATAATTCTCATTTTTGTAGATAATTGGTTTAAAGATTCTACAATAGATTCAGAAGATAAAGTAACAAATAAGAATGCATTGGTTATTGGACTTTTTCAGGTACTTGCAGTAGTATTACCAGGACTAAGCCGGAGTGCTGCAACAATTATTGGTGGTATGCAACAAAAACTCACACGCAAGGCAGCTGCCGAATTTTCGTTTTTTTTAGCCGTACCTACTTTAGCTGGTGCATTTGTAAAAAGCCTATGGGATGCCTACAAAGAAACTCCTGAGATTTTGACAAAACATAATATTTCTATACTTGCAATTGGTAATGTGATTGGATTCTTGGTTGCAATAGTTGCAATAAAAGGCTTTATCGCATTTTTAACCAAAAATGGGTTTAAATATTTTGGTTACTACCGTGTTATTGTTGGAGCTATCATATTGGGTCTTATTATTTTCGGTGCTGATTTAAGTGCTTTTGCAAAATAATTAAAACATGGATTTTATTCAAGGAGAAGTGTTAAATGTGGCTAAGCCATTGAATTGGACATCGTTTAATTTAGTGAATAAAATTCGTTGGAAACTACAAAAAACACTTAAAATTAAAAATTTAAAAGTTGGCCATGCCGGAACTCTTGACCCTTTAGCCACTGGAGTAATGATTATTTGTACCGGTAAATCAACAAAAAAAATTGAAAGTTTTCAATATCAGACAAAAGAATATATTGCTACTTTAAAATTGGGCGAAACCACACCCTCTTTCGATATGGAACTTGAAGTGGATGGTACTTTTCCGATAGATCATATTACTCTGGAAATGCTAAATGAAAGGATTTTTCAATTCAAAGGTGAGATATGGCAAGTACCTCCAGTATATTCGGCAGTTAAAGTTGATGGGAAACGTGCTTATGATTATGCAAGAGATGGTCAACAAGTGGAACTTAAGCCTAAATTATTGGTTATTGATGAAATTGAAGTACTGGAGTTTAATTTGCCAATTTTAAAAATCAGGGTAGTTTGTAGTAAAGGAACATATATTCGTGCATTGGCTCGGGATATTGGGCTGGCATTACAAAGTGGTGCCCATTTAATTGCTTTGGAACGTATCAGAATTGGGAGCGTGAAACTTGAAGATTGTTGGGAATTGGAAACTTTAATACAATACATCGAAAATCAAATACCAAGTTGATTTTAAATTAAATAGAATAACTGAACACAAAATAACTAAACAATAAAAACATGAAATTATCTAAGTTTAAATTTAAATTGCCGGAAGAATTAATTGCACAATATCCTTCAAAACATCGTGATGAGTCACGTTTGATGGTCGTACATCGCAAAAGCGGTAAAATAGAACATAGGACTTTTAAAGATGTACTTGAATATTTCAATGAATCTGATTTGTTTGTTTTTAATGATACAAAAGTTTTCCCGGCTCGATTATACGGAAATAAAGAAAAAACAGGAGCTCAAATTGAAGTATTTTTATTGCGTGAATTAAATCACGAAATGCGACTTTGGGATGTTTTGGTTGAACCAGCACGTAAAATTAGAATTGGCAATAAACTTTATTTTGGTGAAGACGATTCTATTGTGGCCGAAGTAATTGACAATACAACCTCCAGAGGTCGTACACTTCGATTTTTATTTGATGGTACGCATGAAGAATTCAAAAAAGGATTGTATAATTTGGGCGAAACTCCATTACCCCGAAATATTACCCGAAATGTAGAGCCTCAGGATGCAGAACGATTTCAGACTATTTTTGCCAAAAATGAGGGCGCAGTATCTGCTCCTGCAGCTGGTATGCACTTTAGTCGTGAGTTGCTTAAAAGAATGGAAATTAAGGGTGTAGAGTCAGCGTTTTTAACTTCACATATGAGTTTAGGAAACTTTAGAGAAATTGATGTCGAAGACCTTACTAAGCATAAAATGGACTCGGAACAAATGTTGGTTACTGTTGAAACTGCCGATATAGTGAATAAAGCTCATGACGAAAATAGAAATATTTGTGCTGTAGGAGTAACAGTGATGAGAGCTTTGGAAACAGTAGCAGGAACTGAAGGTAAAATTAAACCCTACGATGGTTGGACTAATAAATTTATTTTTCCACCTTACGATTTTACCGTGGCTAATGCTTTAATTACCAATTTTCATTTACCATATTCAACATTAATCATGCTCACTTCGGCATTCGGAAACTATGATTTAATAATGAAAGCCTACGAAGTTGCCATTGCTCAAGAATATAAATTTGGAGTTTATGGTGATGCCATGCTAATTATTTGATTTTAAATTATATTGTCAATAAGTTTAGGGTGTAAAAATTTGATTTATTGTCTGACTATTTTTAAATATTTGAATATTAAATAGACATAAAAAATATTATCTTTGCACTCAGTAATTAAATGTAAATAACTTTGCTAAGAAAATTACATTCAAAAATAAAATTGTAAAAGCGTTCTCTAAAATATGATTAATAGAGTATTATTGCGTGTTAAGATTATTCAAATCTTATATTCCTATTACAAAAGTGAAGGTAAATCTTTAGCCACCGCTGAAAAAGAATTGTTTCATAGTATAGAAAAAACCTATGACCTTTATTTTCACTTGTTGAATTTAGTTGTTGAAATTACCACTTATGCAGCTGAAAGAATAGAAACAAAACGCAACAAACATCTTCCAACATTAGAAGATAAAAATCCAAATACACGGTTTATTGATAATAAATTTGTTGAACAGTTGTCAAAAAACGTTCAATTTACTGAATACTTAAATAATCGCAAATTGTCATGGGTTAATAATTCTGAAATCGTTAAATTGCTGTTTGATGAAATTATAAAATCGGAAATTTATTCCGAATATATGAATGCAGCAAGTACTGATTATTCAGCCGATAAAGATTTATGGCGTAAGATTTTTAAAAAAATCATTCTACAAAGTGAAGATTTGGATGATTCTATACAGGATCAAAATATTTATTGGACTGACGATATTGAAATGGTGATTAGTTTTATTATTAAAACAATAAAACGATTTGATTATCAGAATGGTGTTAATCAAACTTTACTACCAATGTTTAAAGATCAGGAAGATGCTGATTTTGCGACAAAACTAATTCGAAGTGTCCTTTCAAAAGGCGATGAACTACGCGAAATGATTGACAAAAATACAAATAATTGGGAATTAGATAGAATTGCTTTTATGGATATAGTAATTATGGAAGTGGCTTTGGCTGAATTACTTGACTTCCCAACTATTCCTGTTAATGTAACATTGAACGAATATATTGAAATAGCTAAAAATTACAGTACCGAAAAAAGTAGCACATTTATTAATGGTGTACTTGATAATATTGTGGGACAACTCAAGAATGATAATAAACTTATCAAAGTGCTAATGTTTAGCGATAAAAAGAAATAATCAACTATATTTTTGTATATAAATTTTAAAAAAAAAAAAAATGAATTTATTAAGCATTTTATTAGAAGCAAGTGTACCAACAGGCGGTGCAAGCCAGTATTCAAGTATTTTGATGATGGTTTTAATTTTTGTTGTGTTTTATTTTTTTATGATTCGTCCGCAATCCAAACGTCAAAAGGAGATTAAAAAGCAACGTGAGGCGATGAAACAAGGTGATTCTGTGGTAACCTCAGGTGGTATTTATGGAAAAGTCAAAGATATTAAAGAAACGACAGTGACTGTAGAAATTGCAGATAAAGTATTAATAAAAGTTGATAAAAATTCTGTTTTTGCAACTGCTGAAGCCGCTCAAACCGAAGTAAAATAAGTTATTCAGTAATGGCTGACGAAAACGGAATATTGTTTTTTAAATATTATTTGCAAAAGCTTAAGGTGTTTTTCTCCTCAAAAGACATCTTGAGTTTTTTGCTTTTTTTTGCCATTTCGTCTGGTTTCTGGTTTATTCACGCATTAGGAAAAGAACGTGAAAAAACGATTATTGTACCCGTTCATTATGTAGGTGTACCGCTTAATTTGGCATTAACGAATAATCCTCCGACTGAAATATCATTGAACATAAAGGATCAAGGTATTCGCTTGTTCGAATACTCTGACAAATACTTAACGCCTCTTAAAATAGATTTGAGCAGAGTTTTTAATCAAAAAGGAAAAATAATAATTTCCTCTGAACAGCTTAAATATAAAGTATCAAAATACTTAAAATCAACTACTTCTATTTTGGAAATTAAACCTGATTCTATTATTGTTCAATATGAAAAACTTTGCCAGAAAACCATACCAATTAAATTTTATGCTCATGTTAATTTGGCTCATCAATACATGTTTAGCGATAGAATTAAACTTCAGCCCTATGAATTAACAGTTTTTGGACCAAACCAAGTATTGGATACGTTAAAATTTATAAGAACTGAAAGTCTTACATTTAAAAATTTAAATGATACAATTTCTTTCCAATGTAAATTATTACCAATTAATAATGTTCAGTTTTCTACAGTTAAAACAAAAGTTACTTTTTTTGTTGAACAATTTACAGAACGAAAAGTGCAATTAACAGTTACTTCATTGAATTGTCCAGAGAATTATAAGTTAAAAACTTTTCCTGCTTATGTAAATGCTTCATATACAGTAAGTTTAAGTCAGTTTAAAACATTACATCCATCAGATATTTTGGTTTGCTTAGATTATAACGAGCTAAAATCCGATATACAAAGTAAACATTTCTTGAAAATTATCAATAATTCCAAGTATATCAGTAATATACGTATTTTTCCAAATGAAGTTGAATATATTTTAGAACAGAAATAAAGACGATGACAAACATACAGATGGTTGACCTTAAAAGTCAATATGAAAAAATAAAAAACGAAATAAACCTTGGAATTCAAGAAGTAATTGATACTACTAGTTTTATCAAGGGAAATAAAGTTACTGAATTTCAAAAAAATCTTGAAACTTACCTTGATGTGAAGCATGTAATTCCGGTGGGAAATGGAACAGACGCATTGCAAATTGCACTTATGGCATTGGGATTAAAGCCTGGTGATGAGGTAATTACACCAACATTCACATTTATTGCAACTGCTGAAGTAGTTGCATTATTAGGATTAATACCTGTTGTTGTTGATGTGGATTTTGATACTTTCAATATAAATGTTGATTCGATTAAAAAAGCAATAACTCCAAAAACAAAGGCAATTGTTCCCGTTCATCTTTTTGGGCAAAATGCAAATATGGAAGCAATTCTTGAAATTGCAACTGAAAATAATTTATTTGTAATTGAAGATGCATGTCAATCTATCGGGTCAACCTATACTTTTTCTGATGGTCGTGTTGTTCAATCTGGTTGTATGGGTGAGATTGGTTGTACTTCATTTTTTCCTTCTAAAAATTTAGGATGTTTTGGAGATGGTGGTGCCATTTTCACTAATAATGATGAACTTGCAGCCAAAATGAGAGCCATATCAAATCACGGAATGGTAATTCGGTATTATCATGATGTGGTGGGAGTAAATTCTCGTTTGGATAGTATTCAGGCAGCAGTTTTGGATGTTAAACTAAAATATTTAGACTCATATAGTGCAAATAGATTAGCAGCAGCAAATTATTATGATGCTGCATTTGCCAAAACTGATAAATTGATTACTCCGGTTCGAATGCCAAATTCAACTCATGTTTTTCATCAATATACTCTCAAACTTGTAGGAGTGAATCGTACAGATTTACTTCATTTTTTAGCACAAAAATCTATTCCTGCTATGGTTTATTATCCAGTACCATTGCATTTGCAAAAAGCATATCAGGATAAACGATATAAAGCAGGTGATTTTCCAACTGCTGAAAAGCTAAGTGAATGTGTAATCTCGCTGCCAATGCATACAGAATTGACTCAAAATCAATTGGAATATATTACTAGCAATGTTTTAGAATTTATTAATAAATAGTCTAAGGCATTAAATTAAGAGAAGTACATTTTATTAATATTAAATTTTAGATTATTATATTTATGAATGAATACTTTGTACATGAAACAGCAATTGTTGATTCAAATTGCGAAATAGGAAATGGCACAAAGATATGGCATTTTTCACATATAATGTCAGGTTGTTATATTGGAGAATCATGTAATATCGGACAAAATGTAGTAATTTCGCCAGCTGTAAGGCTTGGTCGAAATGTAAAGATACAAAATAATGTCTCAGTTTATACTGGAGTAATTTGTGAAGATGATGTTTTTCTTGGACCTTCAATGGTTTTTACTAATGTTATAAATCCCCGGAGTCATGTTAACCGGAGAAATGAATATGCAGAAACGATTGTGCGTAAAGGTGCAAGCATAGGAGCTAATGCAACGATTGTTTGTGGAAATGAAATTGGCAAATATGCGTTAATTGGTGCAGGAGCAGTAATTACTAAACCGGTAAAACCATTTGCTTTGGTAGTTGGAAATCCAGCAAAACAAATTGGTTGGGTAAGTGAAAATGGACATAAGTTACAATTTAATGATAATAATTTAGCAATTTGTCCTGAAACTAATCAAGAATATACGATTGATAATCAAGTAGTAACCCGCATAAAATAAATAGAAATGATAAAATTTGCAGTAATAGGACAGGGGCATATTGGCAAACGCCATGCAGAAATGATTCGTCGTAATCCCGAATCTGAATTGGTAGCCGTATGTGATGTATTAAACAAAGATCAGGTGGGATTGAGTGAAATAACCGAAGCTTATTTTAATAATATTGATGATCTTTTGTCATCAGGTTTAGAAATAGATGTGGTTAATATCTGTACTCCCAATGGATTTCATGCCGACTATGCACTCAAAGCCCTCAAAGCAAAGAAACATGTGGTACTTGAAAAACCAATTGCACTAACTAAAAATGACGCTGAACTTATTTTATTCAAATCCCTTGAAATGTCGCGACATGTGTTTTGTGTCATGCAAAACCGTTATTCACCCCCTTCAGTTTGGTTAAAAGAGTTAGTTGATAACAATACATTAGGCGATATTTTCATGGTTAAGTTGAGTTGTTATTGGAATCGTGATGATAGATATTACAAAAAAGGCAATTGGCACGGCGATGCCAAGTTGGATGGCGGTACATTATTCACACAGTTTTCGCATTTTATTGATATAATGTATTGGCTGTTTGGCGATATTGAAAATATTCAAGGAAATTTTGGAGATTTTAGTCATAAAGATTTAACTGACTTTGAAGATAGCGGCGTAGTAACTTTCGACTTTGTAAATGGAGGAATGGGATGTTTGAACTATTCAACCGCTGTATGGGATACAAATTTAGAGAGCAGTATTACCATTATTGGCTCAAAAGGTACAGTTAAAGTGGCCGGACAGTATATGAACGAAGTGACTTATTGCCATGTAAAAGATTATGAAATGCCAGAATTAGCCCCTTCCAATCCACCTAATGATTATGGTTTATACAAAGGTTCAGCCCAAAATCATCATTATGTAATTGAAAATGTGGTAGAAAAACTAACTGACAAAGGTACAATTACTACTAATGTGTTGGAAGGTTTGAAAGTTGTAGATATAATTGAACGTATTTATACTGTTCGTGATAAGCAATGGAAAAAATAAGTTTATTTCAAATCCTCACAAAATGATATGATACAGCGTATTCAAACTCTATTTTTACTGGTTGTTGTAATTCTTTCGGTATTTTCTTTTTTTATACCTTCGGTTGAACTGATTTATTTACAAAACAAATTAATATACTTGCCTGATATTAAGGGTATTATTTTAAATGGGTCTGTGTCCAATTCAATTTTGACTTTATCTTGGGCTTTGATAATTGTCACTTTTATAATGCCAATCATTGCAATTTTCTCAATATTTTCTTTCAAGAATAGGAAAATTCAAATTAGATTGTGTGTGATAAATATGATATTTATGATCGCATATTATGTTTTTCTTTGTTTTGAAATTTGGACAGCATATTTGCAATTTCACACAGAATGGCATTTGTATTTTGTTGCGTTTATTCCACTCATAAATTTGATATTTAGCTATTTAGCTATTGAATTTATTAGAAAGGATGAGAAATTGATAAAATCGCTCGATAGATTACGCTAATAGGTTAATATTTATTCGCAGTCTTACAAATACTTGACTAACAATATTTTAATAAATAAATTCAATTTCACAAGTTATTTGTTAAATGTAATTGTATTTGATTTGGATTTTTCTCTCAAATTATTTTATGTTCAATTCATCAATTAACCGTTTTGCTCCACCAATTTTATCCATTACAAAAAGCACATAACGAATATCAACATTTATAGTTCGCTGTAAATCTGGTTCAAAAATAATATCACCGCTCATTGCTTCCCAGTTTCCATCAAACGCTAATCCCAATAATTCTCCTTTGGCATTAAAAATGGGACTGCCAGAATTACCACCAGTAATATCATTATTGCTCAAAAAAGCAACATGCATTTCATTGGTTTTTTTATCAATATATGCCCCATAATTATTTTCTTGAATTGCTTTTTTCAATGTTACCGGAACACTAAATTCTTCGTCTCCTTCAATTTTCTTTTGTAAAATTCCTTTTGTCGTTGTATAGTATTTGTAATCTACAGCATCTGCAGCTTTGTATCCATCAACTTTTCCAAATGTGAGACGCATAGTTGAATTTGCATCAGGATACATTGGTTTGCCTTCTTGGGCAGCCATTTCTTTTATACCATTTTCGTAAAGTCGCTCGGCATCATGAATCTTTTCATTTGTTTTATCATATTCTAGTGGTCGTAAACTTTCTAAAGTTTTTCGCGATTCTAATGCGAATTTTATTGCAGGGTCATTTGAAAAATCATTTTTCTTATTTTTGATTGATTTTAATAATTTATCCTTATTCGAAAAATCCGATTTTTCGAAAACGAATTTTGCATATTTGCTAAAATCACTATTGAATTTTTTCTGAATATCACTGAAATAATTCGGCAGGGCATTTGAATTTACCGATTTTTTGTAAATATCAAGCATTGCGGCCATTATAGCCTGATCTACATTAGGATAATAATTTTTGTAAAGTTCAGATATTTGAATTGTCAATGAATCTTGTGTTAGATTCTTTTTAATTATCTTTTCAGCCATAGTGGCAATTCGTGGCAATTCAATTCCATTGGTCAGTGATTCCATCAGAAAATTAATCGCCCTGTAGTTAGGATAATTTTCTGTATAGCCTTTCTCTAAGGTTTCTAATACATTTTTATATTTTAAATTACGCTCGGGTGTAATATTTATCCATTTTTTGAAATTACTTTCTTGAAGTTTTTTTTGAGCTATCACATCCAGTTTTTCTATGGCTTTATTCATTCCGATGCTGTTTTTCCAATAATTAGAACTACGGGCAAATTTGCTTGCATAAGCTATGTTAATTGCCTCATCGTTTTGCATAAATGAATGCCATACATCTTGTTTAATGCGTCTAACTATAATTCTAGCTTGATTCAATGCATTCACACGATTGTAAACTCCCCATGATGACAAATAGCGTGTTGTGGTACCTGGATTTCCTAAAATCATTGTGTAATCACCAGGTTTGTACCCTTGGTTTGATATTGAAGCAAAGTTTTTTGGCGAATAGGGAATATTTTCTTTTGAATACGTTGCAGGTTTGCCATCCGGGGCAGAATATACCCGAAATACCGAAAAATCACCGGTGTGTCGAGGCCACATCCAATTGTCAGTACTACCACCAAATTTTCCAATCGATGTAGGTGGAGCATAAGCAAATCGTATGTCGCTAAATTCTTGATATACAAATAAATAAAACTCATTTCCTGAATAAAAAGCTCGAACTTTGGCAGAATAACCATTTTCTTTTTTTATTTCTTTTTGAATTACTTTTGATATGGAATCAATTTTTTCTGTTCGTTTATTCCCAAGAAGTGTGTCAGGCAATTGTGATACAATTTTTTCGGTAAGGTCTTCAATACGTACTAAAAATCGAATTGTAAGTCCTGGACAAGGGATTTCGTCGGATAATTCAGTGGCAGTGAAGCCATTTTTTAAATAGTTATGATCTACTGTACTGAGTTGCTGAATTGCATCGAACCCGCAATGATGGTTTGTGAATACTAATCCTTGTTTCGAAACCATTACTCCTGTACAACCATTTCCAAAAATAACGACAGCATCTTTTAAACTTACATTTTTGTCACTGTATATCTCTTCAGCACTTAGTGATAAACCCATTCCATTCATTGTCTGAATATTAAGTTTTTGAATTAAAGGAAGCATCCACATACCTTCATCGGCTTTTAATCCATTAAAAATTATGATTGCAAGTATAATTACGGTTAGTCGTCTCATATTTTCCAATTGTTTTATTTATTATATTAAATTTCAAAATATTTTTAGATTTGTATAAAAATGCAGTACAAATGTAATAATTTTTTTCTATGATTAGCCAATTTTATAAAAAAACGGAGACCTACTTTTGTAAGTCTCCGTAAAAATCTGAGTTTTTAACTTTAAAATTTCAGAACTGAACCAATCATAAAATTTATTCCTTGTACATCATAGCCATAGAAATTTTGATAAGGACTATTAAGTATGTTATTGAACTTTATAAATGCTGATATCCAATTATTTAGAGTGTAAATGCATCCTAGATTTATATCAACTTTATCGTTCATTAAAACTGATTTATTGCCCAGTTTAGCATAGCGTCCGCCTTCATAAAATGCATTAAAATTAAGACTTAATTCATTGTTTATTTTAAAATTTGAAGTAAATTGAGCTTCATAAGCTGGTTTGTTCCAAGCATATAATTCAGTTTTTACATTCCAATTATTTAATGCAGCTTTTACCTCAATATCCATAAATTTCTTCAAATTGTAGGCAATTCTTACTCCGATTTTAAGTACAGAGGCACTACTATAAATTACATTGAATCGATTGCTATAAAGTGATGAATCCGCTACAGAAGTTGCTAGTGTAGTACTTTGAAGTGAGTATTCTTTGTTTACAAAAAAATATTGATTATCAATCTGACGTAAACTCAAATATCCATCAATTAACACATTATACAGCGGTTTTAATTTAAATCCAATAAATAAATTATAAGGCGTATAAGTGTCATTTACTCTAATGTCGGAATATAAAAATGGATTTTCGGAAAGTATTTTATCCAGTGTATTTATTTGATAATCACCATTTACACCAGCATAAATAGATATAAAACTAGGAATTGGATTCCATTCAGCCAATACATCGGCCGAAGGGTTCAGCAGATTTCCGTGCACAAATGAAAATGCGGTTTTAAGTCCCAATCGAACCTTCCAATTATTTGCTTCAAACTTGTAATATGGATTTATGTTTAGTACAGAATAATTACTCCAAAAATTAAATTTTGGAATTTTTACCGAGCTATACATTAAATTAAAAATATCAATATCAAACCCAATTCTGTTTTTATTGTTTGGAGAGTTAAATTTAGCTTGTGTATGTATTTGGTTTTCAGTAAGTCCATTTGTTGAACTGAAAATATTGTATTCAATAGCCGCAAGATATTGTATGTCACTAGATTGTGGAATAGATTTAATGCCAATATTCGAATTAAAACGCCAAAATACATCGCCAATTGATTCACTGTTTAATTGATTTACACTGAATAGTCTATTCGTTTTGTCAATTGTTCCGGTTCGATTTAACTCTTCATACATTGAATTTCCATATTTTGAAGAATAATTATTTAAATCAATAATACTGTCGCGATTAAAATTAAATCCAAAATACTTAACATATTCATGACTTCCACTTATTTCGGCAAAAAGTGAAACGGTTTTAAAAATTTTTTCGAATGATAAATCAGCTTTAGTTTTTGAATGCAAACGTTTTGACTCAAGTGTTCCAAGTTGATGAAGTGAAAAGTCGAGTTTCAAATCGGGCTTATTAATCAATGGATATGCAAAATCAACCAAAGTATTTAAATAAGTTCCAAATCCTAAACGTGCATAAGCAGTTTGAATAGAGGTTTTTTCTAGCTCTAATTCCGCAGCTGGAAGTAAATGGATATTATAATCAGTATTCAGCGGAAGATTAAAATCGCTGTATTTAGCAAAAATTCTTTCTGCTTTTGGTTCTAATATTTTTGGTATAGAATTTACTTTACCAGCATCCTGTATTATCGGTTTGTATTCACGTTCTACCGTTACATTCCGATTAAGAATACTATCTTGTGCTTGTATTGACAATATGCAACTGATTGTGAATAAGCCAGTTATAATTATATGATTCGATGTTTTCATTATTTCATTGATTTATTTTGTAGCTATCAATTAATGATTGTTCTTTTTTCACGTTCAGCAATTGAATTTAGTCGGCTGCTAATCATGTTTTGAATTTCGTCGGCTTGTTTATAGTTTTTTTGCAGACTTATTAAATATTGTTTAGCCTGAAAATCATTATTTTGCTTAATATAAATGTCAGCAAGTAAAACAAAGCTTCGTGCAAGCCAAAATTGATGAGGTGTGTTTTTCTTTGCAAAATCCATTATTTCTTTTTCTGCATCACTTATTTTTTCTTGCTCAAAATACAGGTTAGCCAACAAGTATTTTGCTTCAGCTCCATTTTCTGTACGTGTGTCAATAGCTAATAGTTTCAAATCTATAGAGGCTTCAGATAGCTTATTTAATGCAATAAGTGCTTTTGAACGGTTATAAATTGCTTCTGATTTTAGTTCATCATTGGAATGTGGATCAGCAGTAATATCATTAGCAATATTCAATGTTGTTTGGTGGTCGTTAAGAAAATAGCTGCATCTCAATACGCCCAAACGAGCAATATTTTTATTCTCTGCGTTTTGTGCCACTTTTTCCAATTGTTTAAAAAATGTAAGAGCCAGGTCGTAGTCTTTTTTGTCGTATGTAATTTCCGCACATCGCATAATGGCCTCTTCGGTATATTGATTTCCGTTAATTTTTAATAATGCCTGATAAGCTTTCAATGCATTTTCCTTATCATCAGTTCGGTAATAACTATCAGCAATATAGTACTGGGCAGTAGTACAATAAAGTCCACCGGTACAAAATCTTGTCAAATAATTTTGCATTCCGGTTATTGCTTTTGGATAATTTCCATTGATAAATTGTCGTTCGGCAGCAATGTATGAGATTGAATCTTCCCGATTAGTTCCAGCCGATTTTACTCCATGTCCCAACGTTTTGGTAAATGCAAGATAGGTTGATACGTCATCGGTTTCAATATAAACAGTCTCAAGACTTTCGAGTGCGGTATTGGCTTCTTCAGTTCCCGAATATTTTGAAATAACATTTTTAAATGCAGAAATAGCTTTTTCGTAGTTTTTTTCGTTGAAATAGATCATTCCTGTTTCTAATGAAGCTTTCCTGGCTTTATCCCCGGTTGGTTTAATTGTTAGTAATCTTTGATAAGTTGCAATTGCTTTTTCATTATTTTCCATCATCAAATAAGCTCTTCCAATTTCATACAGTGCATCATCAGTATATTCTGATTTTGGATACCGTGTAATTAGATTCTCAAGTTTTGATATTTTTTCACTGTATTTTTTTTGCAATCCGGTAACATAGGCTGCTTGAAACAATGCGTAATCGGCGGTATTCGGACTTGCCAAAGCAGCTTTTGCATAATATGATTGCGCTTTATCAAAATTGCGACTATTGAAATAGCAATCGCCAACCCGATTCAACGCATCTGGATAGCTACCGGCATTTAGGTTTGTTTCATTTTCAAGATATTTCAAAAACCAACTGAGCGACTCACGGTAATCTTTTTTGGAAAAATTTGCATAAGCCATACTATAATTTGCTGCTATTCGATTTATGCTCGATTTCGAATTTGAATTCGAGAAAAATGATTTCAAATCGCCAATAGCTTGCTCGGGATAGTTACTTCGATAATAACTCTCAGCTCTCCAATACTGACATTCTGCTGAATATTTACCATTGGGTGAACTTTGGAGCGCAAGACTGAAACGGTCTATTGCCTTTTCAAAGTTATTTTGTATAAATGCCTCTGTACCAATTTGATATAATACATATTGTTTGGTTTCAAGAAGTTTGGAGTTGGATGATTTTAATTTTAATATCGACTCATAAGTTTTTTCGAAATTTTTAGAAGTTAAATACACTTCTGATAAATAATCGTATGCTTGATCGGTATATTTTGAGTTAGGAAATTCGCTGATATATTGCTCAAAAGCAGTAATTGACTCTCCAAATGCAGAAGTACTCTCATACGAGCTAAGCGCGTAGTTAAATAATGCTTCTTCTCGAACCGACTTGTTGAAATTGGTTCTCAGAGCAGCCTCAAATGACAGTCGGGCATTACTATAATCTCTCAACTTAAGGTAAGCATTGCCTAAATGCATGTAAGCGTTTTCAGTCATTTCATCTTTCTCGGTAGTGGCTTTTGATAGGTATTTAATTGTATTTGTATAATCTTTTGTTTGGAAATAGGATAATCCCAGCAAATACATATCATTTCGCAAAACCTTCGGTAGAAGCTTTTCGTAGCTTTTTAAATATCCAATTGCCTTTTCGTAATTTCGATTGCGGTAAGCAATTTCGCCAGCAATACGATATATCTCGGCATTATTTTTATTTTCAGGATTGCTTTTTAATAGAATATCAGCCATATTATTCAATTGGTCGTAATTCTTCTGAGCATAATATATTTGAACAATGTAGTAGGGTACAATATTTTTATAAGCGGGCGTATCTTCCAGTGTCAAAAAATCTTTTAAAGCTGTATTATAATTTTTCTGACAATATTCCGAATATGCAAAATAATATGTTGATGACAGTTTGTAGCGCGAATCAGCCTCTTTAAGTTGTTTAAATATTTCGGAAGAAGCCTTATAATTTTTTGTTTCAATATTGGCATATCCTTTCGAAAAGGAATATTCTATACGATCATGTTTTCCTAATCTATTTTCTTTAACAACATTGAAATACCCAAGCGCCTGTTGGTATTTTTTAGCTTCTAATGAGAGTACTCCAAGCATATAATTTAATTGATCATAGAAAGGCGAAGTTGGTTGATTATCCATATAATCTTTTAATAAATTAACAGCACTTTTCTGCCTTAATTCAAATGCATTAGCTGCTAAATAGTACTCTGCTTCAATTATTTGCCAATTTTGATTAATATCCTTCGTTTTTAAAAATTGATTAAAACAACGCATTGAAATATTATATTTCCCTTCCAAATATAATTCTTTCCCACGGTTAAATTGAATGTCAGAGTGTGTGAAAATTTGACTTTGTTGCGCAACATTCAAACCAATAAATAAGGTTAATATTATATTTAAAATAATTATTTTTTTCATACTAATATTCTAATAATTAATGATTTATAGATTATTTTTTTGAAATATTTTTACAGCTTTTTTGATAGACTTCAATCCGAAAAAATCAGGGTTCAGTTTATGTAAGGGTATAAATTCAATTTCAGCAACATCGTCGGCTGGCCGAATAGATTCAAAACTGTGCAATGTACAGCTAAAAAATAAATCCAGGGTTGGAATTGTTAAGCTGCTGTAAATGTACTCGTTAGGTAACGAAAATAAGTAGTTAGATTCATTGATTTCAGCGTTAAGTTCTTCGTTAATTTCACGTGCTATTGCCATTTCTGCAGTTTCATTTTCATCAACAAAGCCACCTGGTAGGTCCAAAGTGCCTTTTTCAGGTTCTTTAGCACGCTTACAAACCAATAATTCTCTCTTGTCGTTCAAAATAAATGCTGCTACTGCAGCTGAAGCATTCATATAATATACAAATCCACATAATTCACAACATTTTGATTTGACATTATGCACTGTAAATTTTGAAGAACCGCAAGCCGGACAGTGTCTGAAAAGTGTTGAAAAATGCATGCTTATATCTATTTTATTAGGACTTGAAGCAAAGATACAAATAAAAAAGTAGAAATAAGTAAACCAGTAAAGTGAAAACCAGATACTTTAAATTCCACATTAATTTTCATATTTTACAAATATCATTCCTAAAACGAAAAAAAATTGTTCTTGGTATAAATTAAATTTCTCTTTTACCTACAATTGCTGTTAATAACTTTTTCTATAAATGGTTTATTTATTTGCTTTTAAATCACTATTTTTGCAAAAAATAAAAAGATATGAGTCGAAAATTATCTTTTTCTATGGATGATGAATCCACGGATTTAATTTACCGATACGAACAATTTCTTACTGGTAAAGCTAATGGCTATTTTGATGTTGAAGAATTAGAGAATATTGTGGAATATTACTTACGGCGTGGAAGTACCAAAGACTGCAATAAAGTAATAGATTTTGGCTTAAAATTACATCCAAATAATAGTATTTTAAAAACAAAGCGAGCCAAAATATACCTGGTTACCGGCGATGAAAAAAAAGCTTTTCGAGTACTGGAATCACTCGCTGAATCTACTGATTATGAGGTTATTTTGCTCAAAATTGAAGTGCTAATTAAACTTGAAAAAGTAAAGGAAGCATTTGCACTTAGTACTAAATTAATTGCCGATGAATCTGACGATTTGGATAATGTGTGCTTGGATATTGCCTACTTATATCTTAGTCAAAGCCACCATAAAATTGCACTTCATATTCTTGAAAAAGGATACAGTTTCAATAAACTTAATACTGAATTATTATATGAGCTGGCTTTTTGCTATGAGCAAAATGAAAATTTTGAAAAGGCAATTGCTATAAATTTGGAAATAATTGATATTGACCCATTTGCTAATGAATCATGGTTCAATTTAGGCCAGTTGTATTTCGCTTTGATGGATTTCAATAAAGCTCTTGAATCATACGAATATGCTTTGGCAATTGATGCAACTGATTCGTTGACTTGTGTTCAAAAAGCTCATGTTCACTTTCAATTAAATCAGTTTGAAGAAGCTATTGAGACCTATCAAGATTACCGAAAAATGTCTAGTTTTGGAAATTGGCAAACTGATATTTTTATAGCCGAGTGTTATGAGAAAATGGAAAAATATGACATAGCCATTCAATACTACCAACAATCACTTGACGAAAATGCCGAAAATTATGATGCTTTAACTGGTATTGCCATTTGTTTGCTAGAGCAAGAAAAGTTTGCTGACAGTATGGTTTATATTAAGCAAGCTCTGGAACAAAACGATGAAGCTGCTGATGCCTGGGTTTATTTGGCTGAAGCATTTGTAGGGTTGGATGATATTGATAATGCATTAATTTCCTATATTAAATCAATAACTCTGGACCCCGAACAGCCAGATACTTTATTTGCAATTGCAAATATTTGCCTCGAAAAGTCTGAATTTGAGTTGGCTGTTAAATATTATTTAGCTGCCAAGGTGCTTGATGAATTTCTTGAATTTATTGATATGTATATTGCAATTGCTTATTTTAAATTAAATAATGTTACTGAATCAGCAATTTACCTTCAATATGCCATTGATAAAGATAATGATACACTGGCTTTGTATCTCGAAATGTGTCCTGAATCGGATGATGTAAATACTATCTTACAAATTAAAAAATTTTTATGAAAAAAAGAAAATTTTTCGTTTTTATCTTTTTTGTATATTTAATTGCTTTTCAATCAAATATTTATGCAGAAAGCATTCCGGCTAAGACTGATACTATTTCATTTATACAGCACATAGAGCTATGGTATAAAGATAATACCAACTATTTTACCATTACTGCTTTAATGGCTGCCGAAAGTTCAATTCTACCAGTTCCATCCGAAATGGTTGTGCCACCAGCGGTGTATATAGCACTAGAACCAGGCAGTTCGCTCAGTGTATTTTGGATTATTATTTTTGGAACGATTGGCGCATTAATTGGTGCTTCATTTAACTATTTAATGTCCATGTGGTTAGGGCGTTTGGTGGTTTATAAATTTGCGGATAGTAAGTTAGGTAAATTATTTTTACTTAGCAGTGATAAAATTAAAAAATCTGAAGCCTATTTCAATAATCATGGTAAAACTTCAACTTTTGTAGGACGATTTATTCCGGTTATACGCCATCTAATTTCTATTCCGGCTGGTTTAGCCAAAATGAATTATCTAAATTTTTTGATTTATACTGCACTTGGTGCCGGTTTATGGAACTGTTGTTTGGCATTATTGGGGTATTTAGCTCATGGTCAGCAGGATATGATTAATAAATATAGCCATGAGCTTTCCTATGTTTTTATTGCGTTGGGAATTATTTTGGTAGTTTGGATGATTGTAAAATCGAAGAAAAAAAATGAATATTAAAGTTTTGATTCCTAATAAATAAGTATGAAACAATTTGGTTTGATTGGAATGCCGCTTTCTCATTCATTTTCTAAAAAGTTTTTTACCGATAAATTTGAAAGTGAGCTAATTGATGCACGCTATGATTTATTTGAATTGAAAAATATTGCTGATTTGTCTTTACTACTAAGTCAGACAGAAATTTCGGGACTTAATGTTACCATACCCTACAAAGAAAAAGTAATTGAGTTTTTAGATGAATTAGATGAAACAGCATTACATATTGGTGCAGTAAATGTCATTAAATTTATACGAAACAATGGGAATTTAAGGTTAAAAGGTTTTAATTCTGATGCTATAGGTTTTGAGAATTCGTTAGCTCCATACTTAAAACCGAGCCATTCAAATGCCTTGATACTTGGTACTGGCGGTGCTTCTAAAGCAATTGATTTTGTACTACAAAAAAGAAATATCAGAACTTGCTTTGTTTCAAGGTTCGAAAAGCCTGATATGTTGACATACTCTCAATTAAATAAATCTATAATTGATAAATACACCCTAATAATAAATGCATCTCCGGTAGGAACATATCCTAATTCTGACAAATATCCTGATATTCCTTATCAATTTTTGACCAAAAATCATTTACTTTTCGATGTGGTATATAATCCAACGGAAACTGTTTTTCTGAAAAAAGGAAGGCAGCAAGGTGCAATTGGTATTAATGGAGAGCAAATGCTTGTAGGGCAAGCTTTAGCAGCCTGGGAAATCTGGAATCTAGCATAAATCAAATTTAAATCCGTGTGTTAATTTGAAAAAACTAATGAAGTATGTTTTTTTATAATATAAAATTAACACATTTATTATTCAAATTTATATCCTAACCTCCACTCCTTTTTCTTTCAAATAGTTTTTTAATTCCGGAATCCCAATTTCCTTATAATGAAAAATGCTCGCTGCAAGCGCTGCATCAGCTTTTCCACTATCAAAAACATCAACAAAATGTTCCATCGTACCGGCACCACCACTAGCTATAACAGGAACATTTACGGCTTCAGACACTGCACGGGTAATGTCAAGTGCAAAGCCATCTTTTGTTCCGTCGTTGTTCATTGAAGTTAGTAAAATTTCACCGGCACCAAGTGCTACAGCCTGTTTAGCCCATTCCACTGTTTTTATATCGGTAGGAATACGACCGCCATTGAGAAAAACAAACCATTCACCATCAATAAATTTTGTATCGATGGCTAACACAACACATTGACTCCCGAATTGTGACGCTAAATCACTAATTAATTGTGGATTTCGAACAGCCGATGTATTTACCGAAATTTTATCGGCACCACATGCCAGTAATACTGAAACATCTTCAACACTCGAAATACCACCCCCAACGGTAAATGGGATATTGATATGTTTGGCAATACGTGTAACCAGTTCTGAAAGTGTTTTACGCTTTTCGTTAGTTGCAGTAATGTCCAGAAAGACAAGCTCGTCAGCGCCCATTTTAGCATATAAAGCCCCGAGTTCTACCGGATCGCCAACATCGGTTATGTTTTCGAAATTAATTCCTTTAACGGTTTGACCGTTTTTAATATCCAGACAGGGTATGATACGTTTTGCTAACACCTTTATCGAATTTATAATTTATACGTTTACAATGTACAATTTAGGGCAGTTTTATCTTCATTCCAATTGCCCAGTGTCACATTTTCTATTTTATTAATTGAATTTCTGTCGAACGGTTTTTCAACACGAATATAATTGTTTGTGAATCCAACCATTTTCTCTCCATTATGTCGGCTTTCCCACAATACAGGCCACGTTTTAGCTTGCTGACTTTCGTAAAAAGTTTGTGTTTTTTGTTCGGATATAGTGTGTAACATATCACTACGAAACTTGCGTTTCTTCAAATCAACAACATGCTCAATATCAAGCATTTTTGTTCCATCACGTTCCGAATAAGTAAATACATGTAATTGCGAAATATCAAGACTATTAATAAATTGACAGGAAGATTCAAACAATTCATCCGTTTCGCCACGCACACCCACAATCACATCTACACCTATAAAGGCATCGGGCATTAGTTGTTTAATCTTAATTGTTTTATTTGCAAAAAGTTCAGTGCTATATTTTCGCTTCATAAGTTGAAGAATTTCATTCGCTCCCGATTGAAGTGGAATATGAAAATGTGGCATAAACCTTTTTGCTGTAGCGATATATTCAATAATTTCGTCAGTCAGTAAATTAGGCTCAATTGAAGAAATGCGAATTCGAACATTGGACTCAATATTATCCAGAGCCTTAACTAAATCAAAAAACGATTCGTTGGTTGATTTTCCAAAGTCACCTATATTTACACCCGAAAGTACAATCTCTTTAGCTCCATTTTGAATTGCTTGTTTGGCCATTTCTACAGTTTTTGCTATCGATGCATTTCTACTTCTGCCTCGTGCAAAAGGAATAGTACAATATGTGCAAAAATAATCGCAACCATCTTGCACTTTGAGGAAATAGCGGGTGCGGTCGTCATGCGAACAGGATGGCTTGAATTCCTTTACATTTTTAATTTCAGAACGATATACTGTAGTTTCCTGTTTCTGTTCATAATTGCGAAGATGTTCTAAAATACTGAATTTGTCATTTGCACCCAGTACCAAATCTACACCTTTAATAGATGCAATTTCATCCGGTTTAAGCTGTGCATAGCAACCAGTTACTACCATAATTGCGTTTGGGTGTAATCGGTTAAGTCTATTAATGGCTTGTCGGCATTTATGGTCGGCGGTATCTGTTACAGAACAGGTATTGATTATACACACATCAGCTTGTTCGCCTTTATGGGTTTTAACGAATCCTTCGTTCATCATTTGTTTGCCAATACCGGATGTCTCTGAGAAATTTAGTTTGCACCCAAGTGTAAGGAAAACTACTTTTTTATTATTGAATATTGTATTGTCAATCATTCTTAGTTTTTCGGGAAAAATAGTGAGTGCAAAGTTAGCAAAAAATGAAGATATAGTTTGATAACCGAATTTCTTTTGTAATTTTACAAGCCATAATCACTTCCAAACCTCACAATTATGACTTCAGTTCAACTTATTGGTTTTTTAGCAACAACTCTTTCTGTATTAAATCAAATACCACAAGCCATAAAAGTATTTCGAACTAAAGATACACATAGCATATCTCTAATTATGTATTGTATTGTGGTAGTTGCAATTACGCTTTGGTTGGTATACGGAATAATGCTCAACGATGCACCACTCATTTGGGCAAATACACTTTCGCTTTTTCCGATAGTTTATATTTTTATTGTTAAACTTAAAAATACTTTTCAGGGAAAAGATAAATTGTCAATTTGATTACTGTTTTATTTATAAACTAGAGTAGTTATTTTTATGAGAAAATTTTGTTTATTCGTATTGGTTCTATTTAGTTGTTTGTCAGAGTCATGTGCCAATAAAAAATCTACAGGATCAATTGTTCAGATTCAAACTAATTATGGTAAAATAATTATTCGGTTATATCCAGAAACTAGCCAACACCGCGAAAATTTTTTGAAATTGGTAAGTTCAGGTTTTTATAATGGATTGTTATTCCATCGTGTAATTGCTGATTTTATGATACAAGCAGGCGATCCGGATTCAAAATCAGCGAAACCCGATAAAGTCCTTGGTTCGGGCGATTTAGCTTACACACTACCTGCTGAGTTTGTGTATCCAAAATATTATCACCACAAGGGCGCATTGGCAGCTGCTCGGCAGGGTGATCAAACTAATCCACAAAAAGCATCGTCGGGTTGTCAGTTTTACATAGTTCAGGGTAAGACCTTTACTGATAGTCAATTGGATGAAATAGACCAACAGAACCAAAAAAAACACGAATCAATGCTTTTTCAGGAAATTGTTAATAGGAGGCAAGATGAAGTAAAAAAATATCAAACAGAACGAAATCAGGTAAAACTGAATGAACTTCGTGATTCAATATTGTCGATTGTTCAGTCGCAAATTAAAACTCATCCAGCTTTGAAACTTACAGCACTGCAACGGGAAGACTATAAAATAAATGGTGGAACACCACATTTAGATGGAGCATACACTGTGTTTGGCGAGGTAATTGAAGGTTTGGAAGTGCTGGAGCGAATTTCTAAAGTAAAAACCGGAGCAAATGATCGGCCGCTAGAAGATGTCAGAATTATAAAAGCTGATATTATAAAATAACATCATTCATAAGTATTCTTTATATCAAAACCTTGAGAATTAAGAACTTTCAAAAATTTTTCACTGAAATATTCATTGTTTTTTTGAGTGTATCGAATATCTGTAAATACTTGTGCCAGTGTGTCTTTGCCATTATCTTTTACAAATTGTTTATAAAATTCACTGTTTTCTTTTTCGGCATAAAGTTCGTCAATTTTTTTAGATGTAAAATCTTGATAGGTCTCTGAATGAATAAGCGCATTCAACTCTAATCTATCCGTTTGTGAAGGTATGGTTTCGGGATAACCAACCGTAATTGTAGTTAACGGAACTACTAATTTTGGTAATTTTAATACATCAATGATTTCCTGGGCATTGTAAGTAGTAGTGCCTAAATAACATATTCCAAGTCCAACACTTTCGGCAGCAATGCAAAAAGTTTGAGCAACTACAATTGCATCAATTGCTCCAGCCACAAAAGATTGAAAATTTTGAAATCCGGGCAAAGCATTGCGCTGCTCACACCAAGTGGATACTCTATTGAAATCTGCACAAAAAGTAAGAATTACCGGTGCTTGAAGTATCATAAGCTGGTTAAAATGTGCCGGTGATAATTGTTCCTTTAAATTATTATCAGTTGTGATAATCACACTATAAGCTTGCATATTGCCTGTATTTGAGGCTCTACATGCAGTTTCGAGTAGCTGATTGAGTAACTCAGGATTTATTTTATCGGTTTTATAATTTCGAATTGTTCGGTGACTATTGAGTAGATTTATCATAAATTTCAAATTGAAAGTACAGGAAACTGAGCTGTTTTTTTAGTTGGCAAAGATACAATTTTTGTTTTTGGGTTGAAAGTTGAATTATTAAAAATAAGAAGAGAAAATTCTGCTTTTTCAAAATTTTCTCTTCTTATTTTTAAATGAACTAATATTTGAAAAATCCAATTTTTGCTAAATAACTCCTTGTGCAAGCATAGCTTTTGCTACTTTAAGAAATCCTGCTATATTTGCACCTTTCATGTAATTAACATAGCCATCAGATTCGCGTCCGTATTTGACGCATTGATTGTGAATTTCGCCCATGATTTGATGCAATTTTGCATCTACTTCAGCCGCAGTCCAAGCCAAGTGCATTGCATTTTGAGTCATTTCTAACCCCGAAGTAGCTACGCCACCCGCATTTACCGCTTTACCAGGACCATACATGATTTTATGATTCAAAAAAAGTTCTATTGCTTCGGGTGTGCATCCCATATTGGAGATTTCGCCAACGCAAATTACACCATTCTGAATCAATTTCCTTGCATCGTTTTCGTCAAGTTCATTTTGAGTGGCACAAGGTAAAGCAATGTCAACTTTCAATTCCCAAGGTTTACAATCCGGAATGAATTTAGCATCATATTTTTCGGCATAAGGCGATACTATGTCATTACAAGTAGCTCGTAAATCTAGTAAATAATCAATTTTTTCGCCTGAAATTCCTTTTTCATCGTAAATGTAACCATCAGGACCAGAAATACTTACAACTTTTGCCCCCAATTCAGTGGCTTTTAATGCTGCACCCCAAGCCACATTGCCAAAACCCGAAATTGCTATGGTTTTTCCTTTTATGCTCAGTCCAGCTGTTTCTAACATTTGGTTTACAAAATACAAGCCACCAAAACCTGTTGCTTCGGGACGGATAAGTGAGCCACCAAATTCTAAGTTTTTACCTGTCAACACTCCGGTATTAACCCGCGCTAATTTACGATACATACCATATAGATAGCCAATTTCACGCCCACCAACACCTATGTCTCCTGCAGGCACATCTGTTTCAGAACCAATATATTGCCAAAGTTCTGTCATAAATGCTTGACAGAATCGCATTACTTCAGCATCAGATTTACCGCGAGGGTTAAAGTCTGAACCTCCTTTAGCACCACCCATAGGCAAGGTAGTCAATGCGTTTTTGAATATTTGCTCAAATCCTAAAAATTTCAGTATTGAAAGATTAACCGATGCATGAAAACGCAATCCGCCTTTGTATGGACCAATTGCATTGTTAAATTGCACGCGATAACCCAAATTTACTTGTACATCGCCTCTATCGTCGACCCAAGGAACTTTAAATGTGAATATTCTATCAGGTTCAACAAGTCTTTCAATAATTTTTGCTTTTTCAAATTCGGGATGTTCATTGTAAACCATTTCTATAGTGCTTAATACTTCCCTAACTGCTTGTAAGTATTCAATTTCGCCCGGATGTTTGATTTCCAGTTGCTGCATCAGTTTTTCAATATTCATATTTGTTTAATTTTGGAGTTTTCAAATAGATTAA
>CAZEEB010000001.1:0-40027 GCA_964511245.1 uncultured Paludibacter sp. | reverse complement strand
AGATAGCTTCAGGTGACTGGAGTTCAGACGTGTGCTCTTCCGATCTGTGACCTCACAATAAATGCTGTTTTAAATCTTGCTGCATCAAATCCTTCAGCCACTAAGGGTCTGCTTGAAATGACCAAGAATTATGCTTCGTATCCTGGAACAACAAATACGGACTATTTAGATTCGTATGTACTCAATATGGGTGCCACAGCTACTACTGTGGGGAATGGCGATGTAACCGGCAATGTAAAAAGGTCAACTTTTGTGCCGAACATCCCATACAGTTTTGGTAGTCAATTCACAAATCTCACATTAACACCCGGAACACTTCCTACAGCAATTCAAGTTACAATTACTATAGGAAATACAGCCCCCGGAACGACAGATAATCAAGGATTTAATGCTATGAAAGGTTCAGCTAAAAGAACGTACGAAATAGTACCAACAGTTCCTAATGGATATACTTCGACTGTTCATTTGGCAGCAAATTTTCATTACCTCGATAGCGAACTAACAAGCAGCATATCACCATTTAATGTAAACTCCGAAGCCAAAACAGTAACCTGGGATTATGATATTGGTGGTGGCTATCAAGCCGATGAGCATGGGCGATCATCATACGATTTTACAAATAACTTTATTGGATTATCAAACATACCGATTGATTATTTTATAAAATTGGCTTCGCATAATTGGCGAACAATTTTTTCTCTCAGAGAATTTGTTACATCTTATTATACTTGGAATGGTTCATTTAGTTCGGATTGGGGAAATTCAATAAATTGGACGCCCGTCGGTGTGCCTTCTGATGTAAGTCATGTAATAATTCCGGATGCTGCAAGCACTCTGAATGACCCAATTTTAGCTTCTGGAGTTACATTGAATACGCTTTCAATAGAAAATGGGGGTATATTGATAATGGGTAATAACACACTGACAATTAAAAATACCTTGAGTGGTGGTTGGGAAGATCAAAATCCAAATGGTAATGATCCAGGAACCAGTAAAGTGATTTTCAGTAATCCGGGAACTACCATATCAGGCAATGCTCGTTTTTATGATGTTGAAATTGAAACCAATGCGGATGTTACAAATCAAGTTGGAAGTACTGTTAAAATTGAAAATTCCATTACAAAAATTGCTAATGGAAAATGGTATGCAAGTGTTTTTGATAATACCGTAGATTATTCAGGAGCTTCACAAACTATTATTTTACCTGATGGGTCGTTTAATTATTATCATCTCATGTTGAGTGGGAGTGGGTTTAAAACAATGCCGGCTTCTACGCTTTCAGTGAAGGGAAATTTTAATGTGTCAGGCACGGCCAGTGTTAATCTCAACGCAACAAATGTAAATGCTAATTTTGTTGTAGAACAAGCATCAAACGTTGAACTTGGAAGTAATAATCATTCAATAGGTGGAAACATTGTCTGCGATGGAAATATCACAACCAGTTCAAGTGGCGGCACAGTAAGTTTAAATGGTACTACTACTCAAAGTATAGATGGCTCAAAACTTACTGAATCAAGCTTTAATAATTTATTAATGGCAAATATTAATGGTGTTTTGATAAATAAAGATATAACTGTAAATAACAATTTGACAATTAATGCTGACTCCAAAATGGATATAAATCCGTCATATAAAATAAATGTAATAGGCAATGTAATTAACAATGCAGGTAATAATGGAATTTATATAAAATCGAGTCAAAATCAAGCAAATGGCTCACTTATTTTTCATAACTCAGCTCAATCGCCGGTAAATGCTACTGTAGAAATGTATTCAAAAGCTAATTGGAATTTGAATAATGCGGTTGGTCGCAAATACCAATGGCAATACTTTGGAATACCACTTAAATCAATATCATACAGCAATGTGTTCTCAAATTGTTTTGTAAGAAAATGGAATGAAACGGGTATTTCGGATATAGATTTATGGAATCAAATTTCATCGGGAACAACGCTTACTTCATTTACCGGATACGAATTAGTTCAGTCAAATCCAACAAACTACATTTTTTCGGGTCAACTTGAAAATAGCGATTTCTCAACACCAATGAGTTATACAAGCAATGGCGTTTTTCCGGGTCAACATATTTATGCTAATCCTTACACAGCAGCAATAGATATTTCGAAAATTGAGTTTGGAAATGATACTGAAGCATCAGTTTACCAGTTTAATACCGGAAATTATAATGATTGGTTATATAACGGTGGACATACAAGTGCCGGTACAAATGCAGGACAATACATTGCTTCAACAAAAAAAACTGCAGGTTCAGGTGGAATACCAAGTCAAATTCCTTCTATGCAAGGTTTTCTAGTTAAGTCATTAAATACAATGGGTACAATTAGAATACCCTATAGCTCAGTTTGCCCTAATGCAGAATTGTTAAGAGCACCCAGCACTAACTCTTCAGTTTCATCTGAAAAGATATTTACGAAAATTGAAGTAAAATGTAATAATTCAAGTGATTGTGTATGGATTTTTTCTGATTCAAATTGTAAACGTGGCTTTGATAATGGCTGGGATGGCTTTAAAATAAGTGGTTCGGTGCTTACCCCCCAGATTTATGCAATTGAAGAGGATGGTAAATATCAAATTGACGCAGTTTCGGATATGAATGAAACAAATTTAGGATTCAATGCAGGACAAGAAAACGAATATAAACTAGTATTCACGCATCAAAATCTGGCAAATAAATATTCAAATGTTTTTTTGATTGATTTATTAGAAAACAAAACGGTGGATGTAACAGAAAATAATTCCGAATATTGTTTTTATGCCGTTTCGAGTCCTTCAGCCTTAAATCGATTTAAAATTATTACACAAAAATCAGCTTTAAATACCAGTGAGTCATTACTCAAAATCCAATCGCTTCAAGAATCTATTTTGGTATTAAATAATTCAGAAAATAACGGTAAATTGATGATTTTTAATCTTTCGGGAAGCATGGTATATAAAGTGCAATTTGGAGCAAATAGTATGAATACATTTTCAACATCCAATTTAAAAACAGGCATTTATATTGTAGAAGCAATATCTGGAAACGAAAAAAAGGTTGATAAAATAGTAATTCGTTAGTGATTAAAATTTATCGTTTTTTGGCAGGTATCTAATATCCAGCCGGGTCAATCCTTCACTATTTTTTGTGAAATTAGTTTGCATTTCCCAAAATATCCTTATTTTTGTGGGGTTTTTGACTTCAGGTAAGCTAAATGTCTCAATTAATCGAACATACAGGAATTATAACTGATATAACTGAGCAAAGTGTTCAGGTTTTAATTGTTCAGCATACCGCATGTGAAGAGTGTCACGCGAAAACGGCTTGCTCTGCTTCCGATAAAAAAGAGAAAATTATAGAAATTGAAAACGTGACCGATAATTTTCAAATTGGCGATCAGGTAATGGTTTACGGAAACCAGACAATTGCTTTTCAAGCTATATTTTGGGGCTATATTTTACCGTTTAGTATTGTTTTAATTGTTCTGATTGTATGTAACACATTCAATATTAACGAACTAATTTCAGCATTATCAGCGTTGGCTAGTCTTTTTCCTTATTATTTAATTCTTGCTTTTTTTGATAAAAATCTAAAAAATAGATTTAGGTTTAAAATTCGTATACTATAGTGTTTTTATTGTAAATTGCTATTTATGAGTATATTATTAGTTTCAGTTATATCTATGTCAGTAATTGGTGCTTTGTTGGCATTGGTACTTTATGTCACTTCCAGAAAATTTTATTTCCAGACTGACCCCAAAATTATAGAAGTTGAATCCATGCTTCCTCAAGCTAATTGTGGCGGTTGTGGTCATGCAAGTTGTCATGGATTTGCTGTGGCATGTGTTAAAGCTGATTCGCTTCATCACTTGATTTGTACCGTTGGTGGTAAATCTGTGATGGAAAACGTTGCGAATGCGTTGGGAAAAACCGCAAGCCCCATTAAACCAACTGTGGCTACGGTTCGTTGCGGTGGAAGTTGTGAATTGCGAGCTCGTGTAAACCAATATGATGGCGCTACTACCTGTAGCATTGTTCATAATTTGTATGGTGGCGAAACCGCTTGCTCGTGGGGATGCATTGGTTTAGGCGATTGTGTTGATGTATGCAGGTTTAATGCAATAAAATTGAACACTAAAACTTTATTGCCCGAGATAAATGCTGATAAATGTACTTCTTGTAACGCATGCATACTTGCTTGCCCGAAAGGAATTATAGAACTGCGTAATATGAACGAAAACAAACATAGAATTTATGTGAATTGTGTAACTAAAGATGTTTCGGTAATTGATAGTTGCAGTGTAGCATGCAATGGATGTACTGATTGTATAAATGTGTGCGCTGACAATGCCATTCAATTAATCAACAAAACAGCATACATTGATTCGTCGGTTTGTACACTTTGCGGAAAATGTGTAGCTGTTTGCCCAACACATGCCATAGTAGAGCTAAATTAACTTTAGTACCAGCATAATTGAAAATATGAAACGATTTAGAATGGGAGGTGTTCACCCCAAAGAGAATAAATTATCAGCAGGCATTCCTATCATTGAAGCTGCAATACCCAAACAGGCAGTTATTCCACTGGGTCAATCGCTGGGAGCCCCGAGTCAGCTTGTGGTTTCTCCGGGCGATAAAGTTAAAGTGGGGCAGTTGCTTGCCAAATCAGGTGGATTTGTTTCTGCCAATATTCATTCAGCATTTTCTGGTACAATTTCCAAAATAGCTACTACCATTGATGCTTCCGGATACAGTGTTCCTGCCGTATTTATAAATACTGATGGGGATGAATGGTTAGAAACTATTGACCGTAGTAAAGATTTAGTTTCTGAGTGTAAGCTGACTTCAGAAGAAATTATAAAACTTATTTCCGAAGCCGGAATTGTAGGAATGGGTGGCGCAACCTTCCCCACACATGTTAAACTTTCTCCTCCTCCCGGAAAAAAGGCTGAAGTATTGATAATCAATGCAGTGGAGTGCGAACCTTACCTTACCTGCGACCATCAATTAATGTTAGAAAAACCACATGAAATTCTTGTAGGTGTTACTATTTTAATGAAAGCTGCCAAAGTCAACAAAGCATACATTGGAATTGAGAATAACAAAAAAGACGCAATAGCACTATTGAAAAAAACGGCTAAATCATATTCAGGAATTGATATAATCCCTTTGCGGGTTCAATATCCACAAGGTGGTGAAAAACAACTAATCGACGCTATTATCGGTCGACAAATTCCAAGTGGTGCTTTGCCGGTTGAAGTAGGAGCAATACTTCAGAATGTGGCTACAGCTTTTGCTGTTTACGAAGCTGTTCAAAAAAACAAACCATTGATTTCCAGAATTGTAACCGTTACAGGTAATTCCGTACAAAAACATGGCAATTACCATGTTCGATTAGGCACTCCAATGAGTTCGGTAGTTGAAAACCTTGGTGGTATTCCATCAGATACTGCTAAAATAATTGCCGGTGGTCCTATGATGGGTAAAGCTTTGAAAACACTTGAAGTACCTGTAGTGAAAGGAACTTCAGGGATATTGTTTATGCCTACATTTGAATCGGCACGCAAAAAAATGCAAAATTGCATTCGCTGTGCTAAATGTGTGGTGGATTGTCCAATGGGACTTGAGCCTTTTTTACTAATGAGCGAAGGTGAGCGATCAATGTGGACCGAAATGGAAAAAGATAGAGTTATGGATTGTATTGAATGTGGTTGTTGTTCATATACTTGTCCATCCAACAGGCCATTACTCGACTATATCCGCTTGGGTAAAACCACAGTAGGAAAAATTATTAGGAACAGACAAGCAAAAAACTAATTCCGACACCTGATTTTAATGCACAAATAATATGGCAAAATTAATAATTTCAGCTTCACCACACGTACACGGTGGCGATACCATTTCGAATAAAATGATTGGCGTGTTTATTGCCTTACTACCTGCCTATTTGGTTGGTTTGTATTTTTTTGGGCTTGGGGCAATTATTATTAGCTTAGTAGCTATGTTTTCGTGTGTGATATTTGAATATGTTATTCAGAAATTTTTACTCAAAGGAGTAGTCAGTATCTTTGATGGTTCGGCATTGCTTACCGGATTGTTACTCGCTATGAATTTACCAACAAATATTCCTGTATGGATGGTTGTGGTTGGTTCATTTGTGGCTATTGGAATTGCCAAAATGCCTTTTGGTGGAGTTGGTAATAATCCATTCAATCCGGCATTGGTTGGGCGTGTGTTTATGCTGATATCATTTCCGGCAGCTATGACGGTTTGGCCTATACCAAATCCTCTGAATATGCATTATCTCGATGCCATTACGGCAGCCACACCATTGGCAGTGCTTAAAGGTCAATTCAGTAATATCCCCGACACATGGAATATGTTTATTGGAAACATGGGTGGATCTATGGGTGAAATTTCAACTTTAGCCTTGCTTATTGGTATGATTTACATGTTATTACGTAAAATTATAACTTGGCATATTCCAGTTAGTATTATTGCTACCGTTTTTTTATTTACCGGCATTTTGCATTTATCAAGTCCAAATATGTTTATTGCTACCCCACTTTTTCATATTTTAACCGGAGGTCTTATGCTTGGTGCTATTTTTATGGCTACTGATTATGTAACATCGCCAATGAATCCTCGTGGAATGTTAATTTACGGTTTTGGTATAGGAATTATCACTGTCATTATCCGTGTTTTTGGTTCTTATCCCGAAGGAATTTCATTTGCCATTCTGATTATGAACGGAGTAACTCCTTTGATAAATTCATTGGTTAAACCAAAACGTTTTGGTGAACTTAAAAAATAGTGAAACGAATGTTATAAAGATTCAGAAATACAAATAAATATGAATTTACAAACTTCAAAAAACCTTTAAACTCCAATAAGTACTAAATGAAAAAACTTCAATCAACCTTTTTAAACATGATGTTAGTGCTTTCGTGTATCACTTTAATTGGCGCTTACACCTTGGCAACAGTTTATTCAACAACGCTGGATACGATTCAAAAAACGAATAAAAAGAAACAATTAAACCAAATAGAGTCTGTTTTACCACCTCATTTTTTAGTTGATACTGTACCTGTTTCCATAAAAGAGGGAGATGAAGTGTTGAAGGTATTCAAAGCTTATGACAAGGTTGGAAATCTGGTAGGAGCTGCTGTAGAATCTTCATCAAATACCGGTTACAAAAGTAGAATAAATATTATTGTTGGTTTTGATAAAAGTGCTAAATTGATTAATTATAATGTTCAAAATCACGATGAAACGCTAGGTTTGGGTTCGCGTATGCAAGAATGGTTTCGTACTGGTAAATCCAGTATTATCGGTAAAAACATGAATAGTTGCAATTTGTCAGTCAGTAAAGATGGTGGTGAAGTTGATGCTATAACTGCTGCTACCATTTCATCGCGCGCTTTCCTTTTTGCTGTTAGGAATGCCTATTTTGCATTTTCTAATAATATGGAAAATAGTAAGTTAGCTCCGAACAACAAGCCAGATAGCACTAAAAATGTGATAGAATCAATTACAAAGTTAAATAAATACGATACAAAGCTACATTTAAAATGAAAGATTCAAATTTTGGAATTGTTATAAAGGGAATATTAACCGAAAACCCGGTTTTGGTTCTAACGCTTGGTATGTGTCCTACATTGGCAACTACTACAACTGCTCTGAATGGAATGAGCATGGGGCTTGCCACACTGATTGTACTTTTTGTATCCAATATAGTCGTTTCAGCATTAAAAAATTTAATTCCGGATAAAATTCGTATACCGTCTTATGTTGTATTAATTGCCACTCTTGTAAGTGTGGTAGAAATGCTTATTAATGTTTACTTTCCAAATGTTTATCAAAACTTAGGCATTTTTATTCCGTTAATTGTTGTAAATTGTATTGTACTGGGACGTGCTGAAGCATTTGCAGCTAAAAATTCGATTTTTCGCTCGGCAATCGATGGTTTAAGCATGGGACTTGGCTTTACACTTGCACTAACTGCATTAGGTATTATTCGCGAATTACTTGGTACCGGGAAATTATTTGGTCAGATTTTATTTGATGAGCAATATGGTTCTCTGCTTTTTGTACTTGCACCGGGAGCATTTATTACATTAGGTTTTATGATTGCTTTTTTAAATAAAACAATAATAAAATCAAAAACTAAGAATGTTT
Organism: uncultured Paludibacter sp.; assembly: GCA_964511245.1. GTDB lineage: Bacteria > Bacteroidota > Bacteroidia > Bacteroidales > Paludibacteraceae > Paludibacter. The sequence continues at coordinate 31,855 of CAZEEB010000001.1, read as the reverse complement.
AAAATCTGATGTTCAAAAATTTAAATTCATTTTAAAAAATTCAAGCTAATGACCTATCTTTTAATTTTTATAAGTGCAGTTTTTGTTAATAATATAGTTTTTTCTCAGTTTTTGGGCATTTGTCCACTTTTAGGTGTATCCAAAAAAATAAATACAGCTGTGGGAATGACTGCCGCAGTAGCATTTGTACTTAGCATTTCTACTTTATTTACCTATACTATTCAAAAACTTATTCTTCAACCTTACCATATTGAGTTTTTACGTACTGTTAGCTTTGTGTTAGTAATTGCCTCCGTGGTACAAGTAGTGGAAATAGTGATGAAAAAAGTATCACATTCACTTTATCATGCATTGGGTATTTATTTGCCACTAATTACCACCAATTGCATTATTCTGGGTGTAGCATTGCTGGTTGTAAAAGCTAATTTTAATTTACTTGAAAGTGTTGTATTTGCTATTTCTACTGCTGTTGGTTTTGGATTGGCTTTGGTTATTTTTGCAGGTATTCGCGAACAACTCAGTTTATTAAAACTGCCTAAAAGCATGGAAGGAATTCCTGCAGCGTTAATTGCTGCCGGCTTATTGGCAATGGCATTTATGGGATTTGCAGGGATAGTAAAATGAGTTTTTTTTGAGTTGCTTTTGCGGCAATAGCTCAGTTGGTAGAGCGTTGGCTTCCCAAGCCGAAGGTCGCGGGTTCGAGTCCCGTTTACCGCTCAATAAAATAAATACTTAGGAATTTAAGTGCCTAAAGTTTTCCGAATTTTAAAAGGAAGTTTCGTTTGTTGTTTGTAAATTCCCCAAAACGTATCCGTTAATTTTTATTTGTAAATTTTAAATTATTTGCTTAATTTTGGCACTTAAATTTAATTGCAAATTAGTTTATGTGGAAAGATTTTTTCTATTTCTCTAAAGGACAGCGTATTGGGATAAATGTTTTGCTAGTTCTAATTTTGCTTGCAATTGCAACAAACTATATGATGCCCTTACTTTTCAATAATCCCGAACAGGATGGGCAAAAATTTCTGACTGAAGTTGAACTTTTCAAAAAATCATTGGAATCTCAGGATAGTTTACGAAAAGCTGCTTGGGAAAAAAAATATGAAGAACGACAACGGCAATTTGAGCAAAATTTCAAGTTATTTCCCAAAAAAACTACTCCCGAACCATATTCTCTTTTTACATTTGATCCAAATTCGGCCGACTCAGTTATTTTTGTAAAACTTGGACTAAAATCTTTTGTGGCTTCCAATATACTAAAATACCGAAATGCAGGTGGAAAATTTAAAACCAAAGAAGATTTTGGAAAAGTATATGGAATTAAACCTGAGAAATACAAAGAACTTGAACCTTATATTTCTATAGCTGAAATCAAACAAATTCAGACAGACAAACCCATTAAACGAACCGATATTATCGTTGATTTGAATTCGGCTGATACAACTTTGTTGATGCAGATAAAAGGAATTGGACGAGCTTATGCCAAAGGAATTGTGCGGTTTAGGCAACAAACGGGCGGATTTGTGTCGGTTGACCAACTAAGCGAACTTTGGGGAATGAAACCGGAAAATCTGGAAAAAATTAAACCATTCTTTAAAGTAAATTTAGATTTGGTGCGAAAAATTAACGTTAATACAGCAACTGCCGAACGATTTAAAAGTCATCCTTATTTTAATTTTTATCAGGCAAAAGCTTTGTACGAATTACGTCGAAAAAAAGGAAAATTGAAAGATTGCAATGAACTAAAAGAATTAACAGAGTTTAATTCTGTGTCAATTCAACGGTTGAAGCCTTATTTGAGTTTTGAGTGATTTTTGAAGCTGAAATCGGCTACGTGGAAATTTTACTCCGAATGGCATTATTTTTGATGCTCATGGTATACTAAAAACTTTATTATTAGTTAATTATAAACAAAACTACAATTATGAAAACCTATATTAAGTTTGTATTTATTGCAGCTATTATTCCATTTTTTATTTCGTGCGAAGATCAGCAGAGTAATGATTTAACAAATTATCAGTTAGATATTGCCACTGTTCAAAATCCATACAGTGAGTCGTTATTCTTTTTTAAACTTGATAATAAAAAAATAATGTGGGTGGATCAAAGTTATTTTTCGGGTTATATACCAAAGGATGGTCAACGAATAATTGCCAATTATACCCTTTTAGCTGATAAACGAGCAACTCATCTATATGACTACGATGTAAGATTAAATGATGTTTTCACAGTACTTACCAAGGGTATTTTTAATATATCAAAAGCTACTCAGGATAGCATTGGAAATGATTCAATTTCAATTGATGATATGTGGATTGGAAGCGATTATTTAAATGTTCAGTTTGTATATCCGGGTTACAATAAAACTCACTATATCAACTTAGTAAATGATACTTCAAAAGTATTTTTAGATGGGAAAACTCACCTGTTTTTCAGGCATAATTCAAATTCTGATGCACCGGTTTATTATCGAAGTGGTATAGTTTCATTTAATTTAAAATCACTTCAATCAAAAACAAAAACGGGCATTTTGCCGTTGGTAATTCATGTAAATATTCCAAATCAACCTAGTGATAAAACCTACGAATTACTGTATGATTTTAGTACTTCTGTTCCGGTTTTAGCTCCAACACACACAGTTCGCCAATATTCTTCAATTCAAATAAATTGAAAAAATCTAATTTTGCTAAAATTTAGTTTTCAGTAATTTTGGCAAAATCGGCAATATGTTCATCCACATAGCGTGCAACTAGGTTGGTTTGTTCTTCTTCTATGTCAAAATAACGTTCTTCTAATTCGTCGAACACTTCAAAATCAACATATAGAGCGTTAAATTCTTCATCGGTAGTTTCACGTTCAAGTTCGGTTTTATTCGCATCATAAATTTCTTTAGCTTTATAAATGAGCTTTGAAAGTTCAATTGCTCCGAATTGTTTGATAGACTTAGCAAATGGATTTTCAAAAATGTAACCTCCATATCCATTCTGAATTAGCTGAACAAAGCCACCATCACGTATTTCAGTTGTAAAATAATGCCATGCCAGCAATGTATGTTGGTTTCCATTAAGCAATGGCATTGTGTCTGCATTTAAATTTGCTCCAATCAATTTTAAATAAGCGTCAATAAATACTTGAAGAAATTCGTCCATTCCTTTTTCGGCTGCCGAAGCCAAAGTACTGTTTTTGAGTTGTATCATTTATTTTTTATGAGTTTTAATTTTTCAAAGAATTATTTCTGAGCTATATGCCGGTATTTGAATACTCATTTCGTTTTTATTAAGCTTGAAGTTCCCATTAAATAATGATTTATATGTTTCTTTCATTAATTTTTCGGGAATTTGAAAGTCAATTGTCTTTGCCATCTTTGTGTTATTAATTATTATAATAGCCTGTTTATCAAAGTATTTACGTGCATAAACCCAGTAATCGTTCGAAGTTTTTAGATTGATAAAGTCACCGTATATAAATGCTGTGTTTTCTGCCCTAAGGTGGGTTAATATCGATACTTTTGCCAATAGATTTTTTTCACGGTTATTTAATCCATTAAATTTCATCATTCGTCGGCAATCAGGATCATTTGCACCAGTGAGTCCAATTTCATCTCCGTAAAAAATGACCGGAATTCCAGGAATTGTGAGATTGAAAGTGTGCATTAAGAATAATTTTTGATAGGCTGTGGAATCGGTTATACCAATATTTCGTTGCCAACCGGCGGCTTTTGAGTCTTCTCCAAATTTTAAATCACCCGATGCAAGTGCCATAAACCGTGGTTTGTCATGATTACCCGAAATATTACCCATCAAATTATGATTCCCATAGGTATATAAACTTGCATTTAATATGTTTTGTACTTGTATCAAATTACTACCTCCAACACCGGCAAATGTAGTATTTGCAATATCATAAACGTTAAAATCAAATTGTCCATCAAGCATACCGGTAGTAAGGTAACTGCTTATTAAAGAAGGGCTTCCATAAGTTTCGCCAATTTGATATAAATTTTTACCCTTGTTGGCTTTTTTAATTTTCAAAGTAAGTGCACGCCAAAATTGTTCGGTAATGTGTTTTGTGGCATCGTGGCGGAATCCATCCAATTTAAATTCTTTCAACCAAAACATAGCCGAATCGGTCATTATATCTACTACCTTTGGATTTGCTAAATCGAGCGTAGGCATAAAAGTGTCAAACCATGTTGTAAGTCTTTGTTCATCCCATTTTTCAGTATTTAATGTTCCGTCTGGTAAATAAAGTGAAGTACTGAATTCGGGATGTGATTTATAAAATGGATGTTCTACATGTACGTGATGAGCCACATAATCGAGCAATATGTTCATATTATTTTTATGTGCATCTGCAACAAGTTTTTTAAATTCATCATTCGTGCCAAATCGGAAATCAACTTTTGATGAAGAAACAGGCCAATATCCGTGATAACCAGAAAATTTTGTATTCATTGGCTTATAAAACCCATAAGGTTCGGTAGGATTTTGATTTAAGGGCGATATCCACAAAGTGTTAATTCCCAGTGATTTAAAGTATCCGTTTTGAATTGTTTGACTTATTCCTGCTAAATCGCCACCCCAATAATCTACTTTTGGATTTACATCGGGTCTTTTCAAAGGATGATCATTGCTGATATCACCGTTCTTAAATCTATCTACAAGTGCAAAATACATTATTTGAGCCTGTTTATCTTCACGTGTAATTTTGCTGCTTGATGTAAAAACTTTTCCATTCTGAAGTGGTATAAGTATGTCATTACTAACTCCAAACTGGTTTGAAGCCCAAACACGCATAAATGAACGTTCCAAACCGGCTGCTTCAGCAGGTATACTTATTTGAATTCTATCGTTGTGAAACAAAACAAATGACTGTGGTAATAAGTAATTTTGCCAATAAACAAATACTTGTTTCAGTTCGTTTTGAGCTGACAATGTTATGGAAGTAACTCCAAATTTATCACTGAAAATATGAGGAAATTTATCCCCATTTCCTTTAACCTGTAATAATGAATTGAATTTACCATATCCATTGTCAACTTTGTCAGCGTTCGAAGGGTCGTGATTTTGTATACCATCCAAAGTTAATTGATATAAATACGTTCCTGGACTCAATGCTAATTTGATTTCATATAATCCATGCGAATTTAGTTGTAAATCCGGAGTCCGTGAAGCAGTCCAATCATTCATTTGTCCGGCAATTTGCACCCGATTATAGATTTTGCCATTCGGGTTAAAAGTGAAAGCATAGTCAATCTTATCGGTCAGGCGGCAAGGAATGGAATATGGCACTGTTTTAACCCATAATTTAATATCAAAAAATTTATCATTTCCCGTTACAATAATATCAGCATAGGATTTATTTAATGCCAATTTACATAGCATTTTTGGTGCTGATGAAGTTACTGAGTCAATTTCCGAAGGATTTAATACAAAATCTTGCAACACAATTCTGTTTTCACCATAATTCAGGGTTAATAATGAATTGAGATTTTTGTTATTATCGGTGTTTGCCGGCAAATTTAATTTGGGCTGGCAAGCAGTCATTATACAAAGTATAGCAAGGCTTAAATAGTAGAATTTCATGTAGTTATATGTTTTATTTTAAAAATAATTGTGCGTCACAATTCGTTAAATGGATGCTATCATTTATTGAATAATAATTACCGCTAACCGATGTGATTATTAATTTATAATTGCCGCCAGTTATCGACATTTCATTAAGTGGGTACGCATTTTGGTTTTTCTCTGATTTTAGTAATTCTTTCAGTTTTGGTTTTAATTGAATTCTTATTAAATCGCCCGAACTGGATTTGTTTACAATATAAATATCTAACTTGCGTAAGCTGATTTCTATTTCAGAATTGGACATAATTTTAGTTTTATCTGAATTGAATGAAGGTATGAAAATCAATGATTTGTATGCAGATAATCCAATGATAGTGGCATTCTTTTTATCAGTCCATGCATTAAAATATGTATTTGAAACTAGTATTTCACTTATTCCAAGCTGACTGTTAATTTCATTCCAACTTTGTTTTTTAATTGAAGTTCTGAAAAATGGCTGCAAATTTTCAACTCCGAAATTTGAAACTAAATACTTAATATCTTCCGACAAAGGTTTAGAAATCTCGGGTTTTAATACAATTTGTTTTTTTGAATTATCAATTATTTTGCCATTTTTTATCAATTTTGAGTCAGTTAGTAATTGTGTTATTTCGGTCAACATTTTATGCTTTGTAATGCTATAAACGCTCCAGTTTCCAACCGAAGAAAGAAACAGAACGCTGGCAAATGAAATAACAATCCACTTTAAATGCTTTGATTTTGTTATGAAAAGGTATATACTTATTCCATATAACCAAAGATTTAAAATTAAGATATACAGTCTGTTAACTGTCATTCCATAATCACCTAGCCGACGAAAAATGCCAATTGACATCAATATCAAAAGTGGAAATAAAAGTACAGGGAAATATCTTGATAGTAAATTCGCAAATTTATTTTCGTTTTTCAAACTGAGTGGATACAAAATAAACATACATAAAAATCCTCCCAAACCTAATACAGAAACTAGCATTGATACCCAGCCGTTTGGTAATTGCCATTTCAATACAATTTGAAATAAATACACATATAATATTAACGAATAAAGCGTTAGTATGGGTAATAAAATGTATAATCCAAGAATTTTGAAAAATGTATTAAAATTTAATTCCTGAGCATGTACTTCAGTTTCGTTTGGCAAATTTGCCATAAAATAAATTGGCATAAATATAGTATAACAAAGCACTGCTATGTCGCCATATACATTTGATTGTATATCAATTTTGAATAACTCTTTAAGCGACAAAAGTGCTAAGGCAATGCCTGAAAAAAGAATTTGAGCAAATATGGATGAAATGATAAGTTGTGTTGTGGCATTTTTACTAAACTCCCAGAATGGATTGTCACTGCCTTTTCTAAAAAACTGTACAACAAAAAATGACAATATTATAGTTATTCCGATTGTGATAACTTGATAGAAATCAACAACTTGAAATTTATCAGGAAGTATAAAACAATATGTCAACAACAAAATGACAGCAAGTAGATTAATTGCAACCTTATATAAATAAGACTTGAAATTCTCGGTAAATAAACTGATTGAAAGTGATAAACCAATTCCGAGTGAAAAAAACACCCAACGCGCAGGTTTAATTTCAAATCCGGATTTGTGAATTTGAAGTAGTAATAGAACTGTTAATCCAATTAAGAAAAACAAAGTAAAAGGAAACCGAAGGGCAACCAATCTGATTTTTTGAATGCCTGATTTTAAGGATAGTTTTTTCATAATTATTTTCTTTAAAGTTAATAATTGAATGGATAGTAGTTATTTTAACTCTAATATTAAAACTGATTTGGCCGGAACCGGAATTGGATTTTGTAAATTATAGCTTATACCCGTAGTAATTTCAGTAGCCGAAGTTTTATCAGTCAGCATTTCTTTGAATCTGCCAAGTTGAATTCCTTTGTTTCCCAAATTGTTGTTATTTGCAATTATCATTACGGTTTTTTCTTTATTATATCTGAAATTGACATAAATTCCATTTTCAGGAATAAATTGCTTCATTAATCCGCTTTGCAAAACCGGATTTTTTTTTCGATAGTTTAGCAAAATTTTCAGGTAGTTAAATACTTCGTTTTCAAGGTTCGTTCTACCTTCGGGAACAAATGCATTGTGTTTGTCGGACGGCCACCCGCCCGGAAAATCGAAACGATTTCCTTCGTAGCTACCGGCAATACCATCAATCATTATTTCTGTGCCATAATAAATTTGAGGGTATCCACGTGCAGTAATGAGCATAGCCAATCCCATTTTATATTTCTGAATATCACTTTTAACCGATGTTGAATATCGGTCAATGTCATGGTTATCTAAAAAATTCATGATTAAATTTGGATTCGGATACACAAAATCCTGAGCATAATGTAAGTAAAAACTTGCCATTCCACCTTCCCAACTTTCAGATTCATTGAACGCATCACTCAAAACATCTTTCAAACAAAAATCCATTACGCTTGTAAGTTTGGAATCGAAACCATCTTTATTATTATTTCCCGATTGATAATACGCAATTTGAGCAGGTGTTTTTACCCAACATTCGCCAACTACATTCATTGCCGGATATTCTTTTCGAATGGCTTGAATAAATCGTGCAGCCGTATTAATGTCGTTGTATGGATAAGTGTCAACCCGCATTCCGTCTATATTTGCCAACTCAATCCAATATGTATAAACCTGACGCAAATAATCAAAAAGCAATGGATTTTGTAAGTTTAAATCTGGCATATTGGGTGCAAACCATCCGTGTGTGAGTCGGTATAAGTCTGATTCTGATGCATGTGGGTCAGTCCAGGCAGTCATTCGATAATTAGAAGAAGTATAGCTTGGCCATTTGTTAAACCAATCAGTCGAAGGCAAATCTTTTAACCACCAATGGGATGATCCACAATGATTTGGCACAACATCGATAAGTAATTTCAAGCCTTTACGATGACAAGAATCCGAAAGTCGTAAATAATCGTCATTATTTCCCAAACGAGGATCTATTTTATAATAATCAGAGCAAGCATAATGATGGTACGAATAATTACTGTCATTATTGTCAAAAAGTGGTGTTGTCCAAAGTGCTGTAATTCCCAAATCGGCAAGATAGGGGATTTTAGATATAACTCCTTCAATGTCACCACCATGTCTTGCTCCAGGTACTTCACGATGAACTGCTTGATGGTAACCTGTAACCGAGTCATTGTCTAAATTTCCATTGGCAAATCGGTCGGGCATCAACAGATATATTGCATCAGATTCATCGAAACTTTTTCGGAGAGCAGATTTTTCTTTTCGTTTTTTTAATTCATAAGGTACGATTTGGGTAATTTTATTTTTACTAATTTGAATATTGAACACTCCCGGTTGTGTTTGACTTGAAATATTTAAATATAAAAACAGATAATTTTGATTCCCTGTTTTTTCTTTTCTAAACAAATTCACTCCCGGATAATTTATTGAAACTTCGGCCGATGCAATATCTTTTCCATATAGCATTATTTGTAATTCCGACTGAGCCATCTCTGTCCACCACGACAAGGGTTCTACACGGTGAACAATAATTTCAGCCTTTTTCTTGGCTTCAGTTTGAAACCCTAAGTTCAATAATAATAGTAAAAGTAAAAATTGTTTCATTTTTGATAATGTGCTATATAGTAAGTTATAAACTATAATGATGCTTTAATTTTCATATATTCAGCAAAAATATTTTTTCGTTTTAGCTCTAAATCAGAGTCAAAATCAAATTTATCCCATTTCTGTTTCCATGCCGATGTGTTTTCTTCAATCAATTCGTTCCAACCGGTATTTTTCATATGCATAGCCATTTCGCAGGCTTTAGACGTTAATTGCAAATAGGGAGTTTTTAACGAGTTATACATTGCCAAAAATTTATAAATGCATACCGTATCGTTTGCTTTTAAATCAACTCCAACTGAAAATCCGGCAACTTTTTGTTTTTCGATTTTTGTTGGATTGCTTTTAATTTGCATATTGTTTTTGAAAAGGTCATAACTTATTGCCTGACATATTTGAAAATTTGTTTTACGGGTTTGAATCCAAAGATGAGCCACGTTTTGTTGGGTTTTGGATTGTAAAACATTCCATTCTGGTTCGTATTCTTCTGATTTTGATTTATTTATATCGCCATCAATAACCGGGCTAAATGAAATTCTACCGTTAAAATTGTGGGATTTTACAGTGTATTTTATTGCTCCTGCTTCTAACTGTGACTGACTAATGAAGCGTTGAATTGAAACTTCTATATGATGATTTTCAGCTGTAATAATTTCAAAATTGCGTTCAAAGATCCCATTTTCCAGATTCAACGAGCGATTAAAATGTATAATATCACATTGATTTAAATCAACTATTTCGGCATTAAGCCGAACATACATACTTATCCAGTCGGGAAGGCAGGAAAGTTCGGAATTATCAAGCTTATCCTTGTAAATTCCTTTATGATAGGTTCCGTTTTTAGTTTCTCCGGAATAAAATTCCTCAAAATTTGCACGTTGTAGAATTTGTCCGTTAGTCAAACTGAATTGCTCTTCAGCTTTCATTTGATTTTCGGCTAGGAAGCCCACATCAGAAATGCAGCATGGATTTGAATGTTGATTTTCTGTCATCGTATGATTTTTTAGTTGAACTATTTCTACACTTTTTAGTTGAAATTAAACTTCGGCTTTTTTTGTTTTTCGTTTTGCATTTTCATTTATCAAAAGCGATAAGCCGCTTGCAATTATAAATGAAACTCCGGCCATAACTATGCAATAAATAGGATTATCAGCAAAGAAATACTTTAAAATTAATCCGGTACATATACCACTTACAATTTGAGGTATCGTTATTGACATATTAAATAAACCCATATACATTCCCATTTTTTTTGCAGGTATTGAATGAGCCAGAATAGCATAAGGCATAGCCAAAATGCTTGCCCATGCAATGCCAATTCCTATCATCGGAACAATAAGTAATTGTGAATCACTAATTAACATGAATGAAAGGAGCGACAATCCGCCAATAAATAATGCAATGGCATGTGTCCCTTTTTTTGTAAATTGCTTAGCTAAAACAGGTAGCATTAAAGCCAAAATTGCCGACATTCCGTTATAAATACCAAATAAAATGCCAACCCAGTTGCCCGCTTCCTGAAATAATGGCGAATTTGCATCGGTGGTATGATAAAATTTAAGCGCAACTGCCGGTGTAGTATAAACCCACATAGAGAAAAGTGCAAACCATGAAAAAAACTGTACCAATAAAAGCTGTACCATAACTGGTGGTATAGAAAATTTCTCTTTTTTCTCCGTTTCAATGCTTTCACTCAGTTGTTCCGGTGGATATTCGCTGGTACTGAAAACTGTCCATAATATTGAGCTAATTAACACAAAAGCACCAAAATAAAATGAATAACTCACATTATCGGGTACTAAACCTTTAGCTCCTGCTTCTTTCGAAACGCCCATCCAATTGCCCAACATATAAGGCAACCATGAACCGCCAACAGCTCCAACTCCAATTAACAAGGTTTGAACAGAAAAACCCATTGTATGTTGTTCATCCGGAAGTTTATCGGCTACCAATGCTCTGAAAGGTTCCATTGAAATGTTGATAGAAGCGTCCATTATCATTAATAATCCTCCACCAACAAGCATTGGTGAAATTATAGAAGATAAATGTGGAGCATTTGGCATTAATATTAATGCGATGCTTGTGAGAATGGCTCCTGCAAGGAAATAAGGACGTCGACGTCCTAATTTTGTCCAGGTTTTATCACTGTAATATCCAATAATCGGTTGTATAATCATTCCGGTAATTGGAGCAACAAGCCAAAACCAACTCAAATGATCTACATCGGCACCAAAAGTCATAAGAATTCGGGATGCATTGACATTTTGCAAAGCAAAACCAAATTGAATTCCTAGAAATCCAAAACTCATGTTCATTATTTGAAAAAAACTCAGTTTCTTTTTCATTTTGTTGTTCCTCGGATTATAAGGTTGGTTTTTACAATTTTATTTGTGTATTGTCCGTGTGTTATGCCATTTATTTTGTCGAGCAATAATTTGGCAGCGTATTTTCCCATTTCAAATCCATGTTGTTCAACCGTGCTAAGCATTGGATCACAGGCTTTTGCAAGTTCCCCATCCGAAAACCCAAAAATAGCAATGTCATCAGGTACTTTCAGTTTGGCAAGTTTCACTGCATACAGAATTCCGGCTGCACAATGGTCGTTGATGGCAAAAAAGCCATCAGGGCGGTTTTCACTTTCCAGAATTTCCGGTGTTATGATAATCGCTTCTTCCCGAGTGTCACATACCCGAATCAAACTTTCGTCAACAGGAATACTATATTTTCGGAGGGCATCTAAATAGCCGTTTTTTCTGTTTTTAGAAATTTCCAAATGCAAGGGCGAACTATAAAAAGCTATGCGTTTACAACCGGTCTGAATTAAGTATTCAACGGCAGCAAATGCTCCGGCATAATCATCAACAACTACACGGTCGCTATTAATACCAATGCATATTCTATCAAAAAATACAAGTGGAATATAACTGTCAATTATTTCCTGAAAATGATCGTAATTTGTGGTATGTTTGCAAAGTGATGCTAAAACGCCCGAAACCCGAGTGGCAATGAGTGCTTGAGTGTCCCTCACTTCTTTTTCGTAGTTTTCGCCCGATTGACAAAGAATTACATTGAAATCTTCTTGATTTGCAACTTGCTCAATACCCGACAGAACTGAAGAGAAAAAATAATTATTAATTTCAGGCACAATAACCCCAATAGTATTATTTTTACTCATTCTAAGACTCAGAGCAAGAGTATTTGGCTTGTAGTTAAAATCTTTTGCGTATTTATTTACCACATCTTTTGTGTCCTGACTGATATCCGGATGATTTTTAAGTGCTCTCGATACAGTGGAAGGAGAAATATTGAGTGCCCGAGCAATATCTTTAATCGTAATTTGTGGTTTTATCATTTCTATTTAATTGAATTGGAAATTTAAAAACAGGAGACATTTATATCATTATAAATATATAATATTCTATTTGTAAGCGTATTAGACTTCAATTAAAATGGAATTATCCACTTCCAAATTTTCATAGTAAAGTATTTCAATTGCAAAAGTAAAACAGTTTATCCGAATAAAAAATTTTCTAAACAAAAAAAATAATTTTGAACTGCAAACGTTTGCATAAGTTTTTCGAATTATATTTAATAAACACAGTTTACAAATATTTATTAATGCTCTATTTTTGCTCCCATGAATTGTGAAGCAACTGAGGACATATTAAGTGATTTATCACGATAAATAACATGTTTCAATAATTGATTTACAACGATAAAAATAAACAGAATTTTCATACCTTAAAAAAAATCATGCATGAAGTACAATCACTTTAAGCTCAAATTACGGGCTTTTGTAGCCGTATTTGCGATGTTTGTTTTTGGTTTCACAGCCAATGCACAACAAATATCAGTATCAGGAATAGTGAAAGATGCTGCAAACGGGGAACCCATCCTTGGAGCAAGCATTCTTGAAAAAGGAACCTCGAAAGGTATTATTACAAACTTAGATGGAGCATTTACTATTTCAGTTCCAACTAATGCCACTTTAGTAGTAAAATACCTTGGTTATCTTACTGTTGAAGTACCTGTTTCAGGTAAAAATAATCTAGTTGTTCAATTAAAAGAGAATTCAATTGCTTTGGGCGAAGTAGTTGCAATTGGTTATGGTGTTGTTAAGAAAAACGATGCAACCGGTTCTGTAACTGCAATTAAGCCTGATAAGATGAACAAAGGTCTCACTACCAATGCTCAGGACATGATTACAGGGAAAATTGCTGGTGTAAATGTTACTTCAGATGGTGGGGCTCCGGGCAGTAAAGCAACAATTCGAATACGTGGCGGTTCTTCACTGAATGCCAGCAATGATCCATTAATAGTCATTGACGGATTGGCATTGGATAATGATGGAATTAAAGGAGTTTCAAATATGTTAAGCACCATTAATCCAAATGATATTGAAACCTTTACGGTATTAAAAGATGCTTCTGCAACAGCCATTTATGGTTCGCGTGCTTCGAATGGTGTAATTATCATTACCACCAAAAAAGGCGAGAAAGGTGCAAAACCACGTATTTCGTATGAAGGAAACATGTCGGTTAGTAATATTAAAAAAACACTTGACGTACTTTCCGGAGATCAATTCAGAAGTTTAGTAAACACACTGTATGCAGGCAAGCCCGATATTTTATCCAAGGCTAATAATACCTGGTGGTGGATTGGAAAGGATGGAAAACCAACTAACAGCACCGACTGGCAAAGCGAAATTTATCAAACTGCTTTAAGTACCGACCATAACATTAACATTATGGGTGGATTCAAAAATATGCCTTATCGTTTTTCAGTAGGTTATACAAATCAGAATGGTATTGTTAAAACTTCAAATTTTGAACGTTACACAGGTGCATTCAGTTTAAATCCATCGTTGTTCGATGATCATTTGAAAATCAATTTGAATGCCAAAGGTATGTTGGTAAAAAACAGGTATGCCGATGGCGGAGTTGTTGGTACAGCTGCCTCGATGGATCCTACACAGCCTGTATATGGTTATGGCGACATTTACCAAAAGAACTTTGGTGGATACTGGCAATGGTACACTACGGATAAGGGCGTAACAATTGCCAATACCTTAGCTTCTAAAAATCCGGTGGCTACTTTGAATCAAAAAATGGATGTTGCCAATTCGAAAGATTTTATTGGAAGTGCCGAATTTGATTATAAAGTACATTTTTTACCTGAACTCAGATTACATTTGAATTTAGGATTTGAGTTTGCAAATGGCATACAACAGCTATTCATTGATTCATTATCAGGCAGCGATACTCATCATGGACGTCAAGGCTCGGAAGAAATCACTAAGATTAATCAGTCATTAAACTATTATATGCAATACTCAAAGGAAATTGAAAAAAATAAGTTTGATATAATGGCAGGTTATGAGTGGCAAAAGTTTCACCATGAGGGCAATAATTCATACGAAGGATTGGAAACGAATATAGTTGATCCTGTAACAGGTCATATTGGAGGTTATAGTTACAAAGCTAAAGTATGGAAATCAGAAAATTACTTAGTTTCATTCTTTGGAAGATTAAATTACACTTTTGCCGATAAGTACTTGGCTACTTTTACTCTACGCGAAGATGGTTCTTCTCGTTTCTCTCCAGAAAACCGTTGGGCATTATTTCCAGCAGCAGCTTTGGCTTGGAAAATTAACGAAGAAGATTTTTTGAAAGATAATAAAACCATAAACGATTTAAAGTTAAGATTAGGGTATGGTATTACGGGTCAACAAAATATTAATCAGGGAGATTATCCATATATACCTGTTTATCAAAATAATATAGTAGGTTCATACTATCCTGTAGGAGCTAATAATGAGTATATAACTACTTATCGTCCGAATGTTTATAATTCAATTTTGAAGTGGGAGCAAACAACAACCTACAATGCCGGATTTGATTTTGGTTTATTAAATTCACGTATATCGGGTTCGTTGGATTATTATTACCGCGTAACCAATGATTTATTGAATACAGTAGATTTGCCGGCAGGTTCAAACTTTAGTAATCAGGTAATCAGTAATATTGGTTCGTTAAATAATCAGGGTATTGAATTTTCAATCAACGCTAAAGCCATTACTACCAAAGATTTAACTTGGGAAATTGGCTACAATGTTACCTATAATAAAAATCAAATTACTAAATTGATAAGCGGGACCAAAGCCAATTATATAGTTCCAACCGGTGGTATTTCTTCGGGAACAGGCAATAAAATTCAAGCTCATTCTGTTGGACAAGCAGCAAGTTCATTTTTTGTTTATCAACAAGTTTACGATAGCATAACAGGCAAACCAATTGAAGGTAAATTTGTTGACCGAAACGGTGATGGCAAGATCAACGATGACGACCGATATTTCTACCACAATCCTGCAGCTGATGTGACCATGGGCTTGTCAAGCAAATTAATTTACAAAAACTTCGATTTAGGTTTTACTTTGCGCGCCAGTCTTGGAAATTATATGTACAATGATGTTGATGCAAACAGAGCGTATATTGGTTCATCAGGTGTGTGGTCATCGTCAGGCTTCTTCTCTAACAAACCAGTTTCGGCACTTGAAACCAATTTCACTAAAAATGCAACCAATTATTATTTGTCTGATTATTTTATCCAGAATGCATCGTTTATTCGATGTGACAATATTACATTGGGATATAGTTTCAAGAAACTGTTTAATGTAATTTCAACAGGTCGTGTGTATGCAACTGTTCAAAATCCATTTGTAATTACTAGTTACAAAGGATTAGATCCTGAGGTTTATGGCGGTATTGATAATAGTATTTATCCACGACCAATGATATCAATGATTGGTTTAAGCCTTAATTTCTGATTTGTAAAACCTTATAAAATGTATCATTATGAACTATAAAAATATAAAATTAATCATCCCAATCGTGGCATTTATTTTGGGAATAAGCATGACATCTTGTGTAAACGATCTGAATGTTAATCCAATCGATCCAAGTGTTATTCAAACATTTAATCAAGATGGTGTTTTTGCTAAAATTTATTCATCTCTGGCTTTAACAGGGCAGGAAGGACCATCGGGAAATGGCGATGTGGCTGGAATTGATGAAGGAACTTCTGCTTTTGTCAGATTAATATGGAATTTAAATGAACTGACCACCGATGAGGCTATGTGTTCATGGGGAGACCCCGGAATACCTGAATTAAATTTCAATAAATGGTCATCATCACACGATCAGGTAAAGGGATTGTATGGAAGGTTTTATTTCAACATAACTCTTTGTAATCATTTTTTGCAAAAAACTGCCGGTCTTACAGATGCTAAATCTGTAAAACAACGTGCTGAAGCTCGTTTTATGCGTGCGTTAAATTATTACTACCTGCTTGATATGTTTGGAAACGTACCTTTTACCGAAACGGTTTTACTTCAAGGTTATGCACCCCAAATAAAACGTGCTGATTTATTTGCTTATGTAAATAAAGAGTTGGCGGCTTGTGAACCTGATATGTATGCTGCTGGTGCTGCTAAACCATATTATAGAGTTAATGTAGTTGCTAACTGGCTATTGCGTTCAAGGTTATATCTTAACGCTGAAGTGTTTACCGGCAAAGCCAAATGGGATTCAGCTGCAATTTATGCTCAAAAAGTAATTGACCCAAGTTCCGGTTATACATTGTGTCCAAAATTTGAACAACTTTTTATGGCGGATAATGCTGGAGCTGTAGATGGTTCTACGATTAATTTAGCACCAAACGAAATCATTTTCCCAATTGCTCAGGATGGTATTAAAACTACTTGCTGGGGTGGTTCATTGTTTTTAATTGCTTCTACGCATACCAATGGCATGGTTAGCTGGGGATCAAATGCAGGATGGGGTGGTAATAGAGCCAGAGCCTCGTTAGTTAAGAAATTTTTTCCTTCAGGCAGCACTTTCTTCTCAGATGCCAGTAACTTAACGACTGCAATTTTGGGTTCTATGAAGGATAAGAGAGCGTTATTTGATAAAAAATCTGTAAGCGCTTCGTTAAATATCGGACCAATGAACACATTTAAAGAAGGATATCAGGTTATTAAATATAGCAATGTACGTGCTGACGGTGCAGCTACACATGATGTTCAATATACAGATACCGATGTACCATTTATGCGTGCTGCAGAAGCATATTTGAATTATGCCGAAGCTGTAACCCGTGGTGCAGCTGTTATTGGAGGTTATACAGCCATGCAAGCTGTTAATGCACTCAGAACACGTGCCGGTGCGGTTTTGTTAACTTCTGCTCCAACTTTGCAAAACATTATTGATGAACGGGCTAAAGAGTTTTTCTTTGAAGGATATCGTCGTCCTGATTTAATTCGTTTTAATCAATTCGGTGGAACAAATACCTATAACTGGGATTGGAAAGCAGGTGCAGCACCTGATGCATTAACAGGTACTCCAGCAGTTACTACGTTTAGTGCTGATTTGAATATATTCCCAATACCATCTTCGGATATCAATGCCAATCCTAATTTAACACAAAATCCAGGGTATTGATTTTTAGAAATGCTAAATTATGAGGTTGGTCGAAGAAATTTGACCAACCTTTTTTTTTGAAAAAATAATTTATAAACATTTCAATTGCAAACGTTTGCAATTGAAATTAAAGCTCTAGCAAGGTTTTTTGCTGAAAATGATTCAAATATTGAGCTATATTTGTTGCAATTATTAATATTACTTTAATCATCAATACTTTAATTCCATGAAGAAATTTATCATTTTTGCTTTATTGCTTTGTTATACCTTTGCTATCGATGCACAAGTTACAACTACTCCAACTTTTATTACTCAAACATCATGTCCTTTTGATATCAATTATGATGCATCATTAGGTTCAGCCGGTTTAAAGGGGCTTACAACTGGTGTGTATGTTCATATTGGTGTGATTACTTCAAAAAGTACCAGTTCATCAGATTGGAAATATGTACTAACTAGCTGGCCTACAAGTGCTACAGATCCGAAAGCAAACACATCGAAAAACATGTTGACTTATGTAAATGGAAATTTATGGAAGTTGACTATTGGACCCGATATTCAGACTTTTCTAGGAGTTCCTGCAGGCGAAGTTATCAAACAAATAGCATTGGTTTTCCGAAATGCCGATGGAAGTAAAACCGGAAAAACAACTGCAGGAGCCGATATTCTGGTTAATGTTTATCAAGCCGGTTTAAATGTTGCTTTTACTAGTCCGGCAGTGGATATGTCCGTAGTCGCCGGTACAAATTTGCCTTTAAAAGTAGCGTCATCAATAAATTCGGCTTTAAGCATAAGTGTAAACGGAACTGTAATTAAAACTTCTGCAACAGATTCAACTACACTCACAACTTCGTATACATTTACTAATGCAAATGACTATACGCTGATTGCATCGGCTACAGCAGCCGGAAAAACAGTATTTGACACAGCCTATATTTGTGTTCCTGCACCAGTTAGCACCCAGGCTCGACCTTCCGGACTTAAAGATGGTATTAATTATATTGACAATAGTACTGCAACTCTAATATTGCTGGCACCCGGAAAATCCAATGTTTTTCTGATTGGTGACTTTAATAACTGGACACAACTGAATGCATATCAATTGAAAAAAGATGGAAATTATTGGTGGATAACGTTAACTGGATTGACACCCGGCAAAATGTATGGTTTCCAATACCTTGTAGATGGAACAATAAAGTCCAGCGATCCCTACACTGAATTAGTTCTCGATCCATGGAATGATCAATGGATTAATCAATACTACAGCATCTATCCAAATTTAAAACCCTATCCGGTAGGAAAAACTGATGGTCTGGTAGCAACTCTTCAAACAGCTAAAACTGCATACAACTGGTCAATTCCAAATTTCACGGTTGCTTCAACAGAGAATTTGGTAATTTACGAATTGTTATTGCGTGATTTTAGCAAAGAGAAATCACTCGAAGCAGCAATATTAAAATTAGATTATTTAAAAAATCTTGGAATTACTGCTGTTGAATTAATGCCTATTCAGGAGTTTGATGGTAATAACAGTTGGGGATATAATCCGAATCATTATTTTGCACCCGACAAAGCGTATGGAACCCCCGAAACCTACAAAAAATTTATTGATGAATGTCATAAACGTGGCATTGCGGTAATTTTGGACATGGTGTTTAATCAAGCTTCCGGACTTTGTCCATTTGCGTTACTCTATTGGGATTCGGCTCATTTACCGTATCCGGCACCAGCTGCAAACAACCCTTGGATGAATGTAACTGCTCCACATAATTTTAGTGTGTTAAACGATTTTAATCATAGCAGCACGTATACAAAAGAGTATTTTAAACGCGTATTACAATATTGGTTAACTGAATACAAGGTTGATGGTTATCGGATGGATTTGACCAAAGGGTTCACTCAAAATTCAGGTACAGAGTCAACCTGGGATCAGCAACGCATTGATAATTTGAAAGATTATTATGGCGCTGTGAAAAGCGCAAAAGGTGGAGCAATGTTTATTCTTGAACATTTTGTTGGAGGTACTGAAGAAGATTATCTGGCTTCGCAAGGCATGTATTTATGGCGCAATATGAACAGTGTTTACTCGCAAACGGCCATGGGTTACCAAAGTAGTAGTGATATGTCTGGTATGATTTCATCTCCTCGTCAGTGGGTTGGTTATGGCGAAAGTCATGACGAAGAACGTAATTTCTTTCAGGCTAAAACTTATGGTGCAGGAAATTTGAAAACTGATTCTATTGCTCGTATAAAACGTGTAGCATTGAATATCGCATTCAATACTTTACTGCCTGGTCCAAAAATGATATATGAATTTGGCGAATTAGGATATGACTATTCAATTAATTCAAACGGTGGTAGAACAAATGAGAAACAACAAGCCTGGAGTTGGTTTAATCTAGCTCATCGTAAAGCTGCAGCTGATGCTTGTGCCAAAATTTTAAATCTTAGAAAATTATATCCTACTGCTTTTACTCAAGGAAATTTTGCTACCAATGTTACTGCTTCAGATTGGGCACAGGGTAGGCGAATTGCACTTGCACATTCGAGCTTAAACATGGTCGTGTTGGGTAATTTTGATCCAGTTAATCCAATAACCGCAAATCCGAATTTTCCGAACACAGGCACATGGTATAATTTATTAACTGGCGAAGTGCTGAATGTCACAAATACCAACATGACGATTTCAATGCAACCGGGTGATTTACTTATATATACAGATAGAATTGTAAATTTGCCAAATGCACTGAGTACGCTACATGCCGATGCAGATTGTTCTGTTTTCCCAACTATAACATTGTCCAAAGTCTATATATCTTCACCTGCTAACATAAAAAATGCTCAGATTTATAATCTTCAGGGAAGTCAGATTAAATCAGTTAGCAATACCAATGAAGTTGATTTTTCGACTTTGAGTAAAGGGCTGTATATGCTGGAAGTAAACACAACAACCGGTCGAAGTGTCCATAAAATTGTGAAACAATAAGCGCAAACATTCAAACAATAGGTAATGAGAGCTACAATTTAGATAATTGTGGCTCTTTTTTATATATAACAATTCTTACAGCATAGTTTGATAGTTTAAAATTAATTTCAATAAAAGTTTTTTAATTATTAAAGAACAATTTTTCATCATCATTTGTTATTTCTTCGTAAAATTACTTTTATATAATAGTTTGTATACATTAATAGTTATATTTTTGTAACTTTATATAATTTTAAAACCTAAAATGAACGATACTGAAACAAATGCTATTGATAGGATAATTGAAAACCTAATATACTTGTATCCTCTTCTATCAAAAAGTTTAACACGCTCCTTGCGTGCTAAAACAAATTTAAATCCCGGGAGTTTGTATATCTTGGGAATGCTCAGTAAGTACGAAATGTTATCTATGTCTGAAATTGGCTGCAAACTGTCTATGCCAAAACCACATGTAACTGCCCAGGTTGATAAATTGATAGCCGAAAATATGGCAGAACGGCTTTTTGATTCAAATGACCGCCGTATTATTAACATTAGGATGACTGCTAAGGGGAAAGAAGATTTTAAAGCAATAAAACTTGAAATAAGCATGGAAATGCGTAGTAGAATTGAAAAGCTTGATAGTATAAAACTATCTACACTATATGATTCAACTCAGCAAGTTCGTGAAATATTATCGGAAATAATGACCGAATCAAAAAACTAAATAAAAAATTAAAATAAAAAAGTATGACAAACAAGAAAAAAGATTTGAAAATTTACATTCCAATAACAGTAGTTATTTTGCTGGTTTTAGCAATAGGTGTTTACTTGTATATTGATTATGAGAAATATATAAAAACGGATGATGCCTTGGTATCATCGGATGTAGTATCAGTAAGCCCCAAAATTATGGGTCGAATCAGTAAGCTTTATTTTCAGGAAGGTGATTCTGTGAAAAAAGGTGAATTGCTTGCCGAATTGGATAGCACAGATATTTTGGCGCAAAAACAACAAGTAATTTCAGGAAAATTACAAACTGAAGCTGCAAAATCACAGGCAGAAGCCAAGTATAAATTTGATGAAAAAAATATCAAAGTTCTTCAAATCGCTGTCGAACGTGCTAAAGAAGATTTTGACCGTTCAAAAGCTCAATTTGCCGGTGCTGTAACTACCAAAGAACAATTTGACCATGCTAAAAAAACGTTGGAAACCGCGCAAGCTCAATTAGATGCTGCACAATCACAATTAACTGTTTCAAAATCACAGATTAAAAGTGCCGAAACAGCTGTGGAAGGTTCAAAAGCTCAAATTGCTGTGATTAAAACGCAACTTAATAACACTCGACTTTATGCTCCTGTGGATGGAATAGTTGCAAAACGATGGTTGTTACCGGGCGATATTTCACAAGCGGGTCAACCAATTTATACGGTAAATAATAATAGTAAATTTTGGATAATCGTATACCTCGAAGAAACAAAATTGGAGAAACTTAAAATTGGACAAAAAGCAATTTTCTCACTTGATATGTATCCCGGAGTGGTTTTTAACGGAAAGATATTTATGTTTGGCTCAACTACTGCTGCTCAGTTTTCACTTATTCCACCTAGTAATGCATCGGGTAATTTCACAAAAGTTACACAACGCATACCACTCAAAATTTCGATTGATGGTACTGAAAATGGTACTAAAATGACTGAGTTTAAAATACTGACTGGTATGTCGGCTGTTGTAAAAATTATAAAATAACCAATGCGGAAAATTTCTATAACACATAAAATTCGTCGCAAGCTTCGAAACTCTGATTCGCTCTATCATCCTCGAAACCAGTATTATAAGTGGTTTGTACTTGCCAATGTTATGCTTGGTACTTTTATGGCTGTACTTGATAGTACGATTGTAAATGTAAGTTTACCCAAAATCATGTCATCGTTTGGCGTTGGCTTGTCCACCATTCAGTGGGTCATAACAGCTTATATGCTTGCCATGGCTGCCATGTTGCCCACTTCGGGCTGGCTTGCTGATAAATTTGGTTATAAAAAAGTGTATTTTTGGGGACTCTTTATGTTTACTTTCGGGTCATTATTGTGTGGTTTGTCAAACGACGAAACAACATTAATTGTTTCGAGAGTTTTACAAGGTTTAGGTGCGGGAATGATTCAACCATTGGGTATGGCAATCATTATCAGGGAATTTCCAATTCAACAACGTGGCGTGGCACTGGGTTTTTGGGCTATATCGGCAGCGGCATCCGTTTCATTTGGACCGATGATTGGCGGTTATTTGGTTGATAATTTCAGTTGGCAATTGATTTTCGATGTGAATGTTCCGGTGGGAATTGCAGCACTATTGTTTACGGTAATTATTCAACGTGAATTTATTAATCCAAACGTAAGAAAATTTGATTATATAGGGTTCATATCTGTCATTATTTTTCTACCTGTATTACTTTACGCGCTTTCTGAAGGCAATGCACAAACCAATTCAGGTGGATGGACTGCTCCCTATATTTTAATATGTTTTGCCATTTCTGCATTGGGATTAGCAGTATTTGTTACTCAAGAATTAACTACTGAAAATCCTTTACTCGATTTACGATTGCTGACAGATAGAAATTTTGGTATGAGCAATTTGTTGATGTTGGTTTTCAGTATTGGTATGTTTGGCAGTACGTTTTTACTTCCACTTTATTTACAAAATTCGCTGGGTTACACAGCTTTGCAATCCGGATCGGTGTTTTTGCCGGTGGGAATTATACAAGGCATCATGTCACCGCTTTCCGGTTGGTTTTCAGATAAATTAAATCCCCGTGTACCTATTATGGCGGGCGTTGGCATTCTGGCATTTAGTCTTTATTTGAATGCCGATTTGTCGTTTATGACTGAACACTCATTGATTATGACCACTTTATATCTTCGAGGCTTAGGTATGGGAATGATTTTTACACCCTTGAGTACTTTTTCGTTATCAACCATTCCGCATCACAAAATGGCACAAGCCTCAAGTATTTCAAATACAGTGAGGCAAATTGGAGGAAGTTTGGGTGTGGCCTTATTGTCAACGGTTTTGACCGCTCGTGTTAATTTTCATACTCAAATGTATGGTGGTGCAATTCAATCGGGTTCGCAGGCGTTTCAAAATGCAACTCGAAATATGGCTTATTATATTCAACAGCATGGTGGCGGCTCGTTTACAACTGCTATGAAGCAGGGTCAAAGTTTATTGATGTCAAATGTTACATCACAAGCTTTTATTCAAGGAATTAACGATGATTTTCTGTTGGCTGCTGCCATTTCATTGGTTGGATTTATTCCGGTACTATTATTAAAATCTAATAAGAAAACCGAAAAAAATCATTCAACAACAACTAAAAAACCTCATTTGGAAATTATTGAATAATTTAAGTTCAAAAAAACGATGAATCGAACTGTGCAGAATTTTGTTTTTTGTGAGTTCTATTTCACAATAAATAAAAAAACAAATATGAAACGAGCATTAAAATAGGCATTTAAATAAAATGACCATGTTCATTGCGAGTTCAATACGACAACTAATTAAAAATAAACGTATGAAATTAATTAATAAATTTAGATTCTTTTTGCTTATTATGCCATTTGTAACTGTTCATGGGCAAACAACATCAAAGCTTGCCGGAGATTCTGTTTCACTTTCGGAAATTATCAATAAAGTAATTTCAAATTATCCGGCAATTAAGAAAGCTGAACAGGAAATTGAGATGGCGAATGCCAAAATAGGGTTAACCAAGACGGCTTATCTGCCTGACATTAACTTTGCAAGCTCTTATTCCCGCATTGGACCGGTAACATCCATAAATTTTGGAGGAAAAATACTCCAATTATTTCCCGAAAATGTTTACAATGCAACAGTTTCGCTAAATGAAAATATTTATGATTTTGGCAAAACATTAAAATCTGTGGCTTTTGACGAAAAGAATAAAGCGCTGACAGAACTTTCTGTCGAACAATCAAAACAGCGTTTATCAATGGCGTTGATGAGTAATTATTATACAATCAGTTTTTTGCAGGAAGCCATTCTAATTAAAGATGAACAATTGAAAACATTGAATTTACATCTGGATTACGTGCAAAAAAAAGCGGCCACCGGTTCGGCAATTCAATATGATATTTTGACAACCAAAGTACGTATTTCAACTCTTGCAAATCAGAAAACTGATTTACAAACTGCACTCCAAATCCAAATTGGTCAGTTAAATTCATTTTTAGGAAAATCGCCCGAAAATCCGGTATTATTAAAAAAGGAAATCCAATCGAAACAACTTATACCGTCACTTGATAGTCTTGTAAATAAGGCGTTTAGTAATAGAAATGAACTTAAACTGGCGTTAAAAAAAGAAGAACTTTCAAAATCACGAATTGAAGTAATTCAGGTTCAAAATAATCCTGCATTAAATGCTTTTGCTTCAGGAGGTTTTAAAAATGGATATTTGAATGATAGTTTTCAGGATGTAGGAAAATTCAATTTTGCTGTTGGTGTGGGTCTGAAAGTACCAATATTTGATGCCAATCGTTCCAAATTTTTAAAAATTCAAGCTAATGCCGAATTGGAAGGCATGAAACACGAATCGGAATTAATCCGACGAAATATTACGAATGAAGTGCTTGAATGCAAAGCCAATTCAGAGGCTGCGCTCAAGAAAGTGAATCAATCGGAACTCCAGTTGCAGCAAGCTGAACAAGCCTATAATTTAGCCGAAATTAGTTATAAAACGGGCACTATTACTCATTTAGATTTGCTGGATAGCTACACAGCACTTACTGAAAGTAAGCTGACGCTTTACAAAACAAAAATTGATTATTCAGCCAATTTGCAGCGTTTGAAAATTGCAATGGGCGAAAAAATATATTAATTTCTTTCTGTTCGAACAACACAAAAAAATGCTGAATTCCGGTTTTTGGGAATTCAGCATTTTTTATTTTAAATATTTTCGAATGCAGAATCGTCAGAATGAGCTTACCTTCTACTCATCATTTGCATCAATCCACCTCCGTTTGTTACATTGTTGAAGCCAAGCTGTATTAATATGCGTTGAGCATACGCCGATCTGGCACCAGAAGCACAATAAAGTGTAATTTCGCGCGATTTATCACCAAGTTCATTCACACGCGATGGCAATTCATCAAGTTGTATGTTTACAGCGTTAGGAAATGCTCCTCCTGCAAATTCTGCCGGAGTGCGAACATCAACGATTAATGGGGTATTTGACGCTTCGGGTGGTGCTGATGGCTTGTTTAATTTTGCCATCATTGAAGATAATCCCCCACCATTTGTTACATTGCTATAACCCATTTGCATCAGTTGCCTTTGAGCATAAGCCGATCTACCGCCCGATGCACAATAAACCACAATGTCCCGTTTCATATCAGTTCCAAATTCAGAACGCCTCTGCATCAAATCATCCAACGGAATATTCAATGCATCAGGATATGCACCGGTTCTAAATTCGGCTACAGTACGCACATCAACAATTAATTGAGAATTTTGCACTACATTTTTGGTTTCTATATTCACTTCATTTTCAATTGATTTCTCAGCATTTTTTTTCTGTACAATCGGCAAAAGTGCTAAATCTATATTTTTAAAACCTATGGCTTGAGCTTGCCGCTGCATAGAAATATGTCCGCCTGAAACGTTAATTACATTGCTGAAGCCAGCTCCAAGCAAGGTGCGAAGTGCCTGATGTCCTTTCTTGCCTGTTTCGTCGTATACCATTATGGTACGATTGGTAGGTATTGTACTGATTTGGGTTAAAAGTAATTCAAGTGGAATATGAATAGCATTTTCAATGTGACTTTTCCGAAAAGCAAACACATCGCGTACATCCAAAAATATCGGTTTTTTTTCTTCTACAAAAGCATCAAGTTCGCCCGCAGTTATTGACGAACTAAAGCCGGATATTTTATTTTCGGCAGTAAATGCTGCCATATTCATGGCATCATTTGCTGTTCCAATGGGTGGTGAATATGCAAAATCAATGTCAGCCAGATCGCTCACAGTGAGTTTTGATGCCACAGCTGTGGCTAAAACATCCAAACGCTTATCTGCACCTTTATATCCGGCGGTTTGACCACCTAATACTACTCCTGTATTTTTGTCGTATATCAGCATGATACTTACCGTCTCTGCTCCGGGCATATAACTTGTATGGTGTTCTTTGTGTACCACCACAGCATCAGCATCCAAACCCAGTGTTCGTGCTTGTTTTAATGTCAATCCGGTTGTTCCGGCAACTGCTTCAAATACCCTTACCACCGAAGTTCCCAATGCCCCCTGATACACATGATTTCCACCCAATGCATTTTCAGCTGCTATTCGTCCCTGTCGGTTGGCAGGACCAGCCAATGGTATGCGCACTTTTTTTGAATTAACCCGATGTTCAATTTCCACCATATCGCCCGCTGCAAAAATTGAAGGGTCGCTGGTTTGAAGTCGCTCATTAACAAGTAAGCCGCCAGCTTCACCCATTTCCAGGCCTGCTTCTTTTGCCAGCTGTAAAGTAGGTCGAACGCCGATTGACAGCAACACCATATCAGCAGCTATAACTTTTCCATTATCCAGCTTTACGGCTTGGTTTGAAATTTCAGTAACTCCCACTCCGGTATTAATTTCTACGCCGTACGAAAGCATCTCGGTTTCAATAAATCCAGCCGTTTCAGCTTCCATATTTGCCATTACGTGAGGCATCATTTCCACCACGCTCACTTTCAATCCACGTTTTACTAAAGCTTCAACCATTTCAAGTCCAATAAACCCACCACCTACAACCACCGCATTTTTAGGATTTTTTGTATCAATGTGAGTGCTTATTTTATCCATGTCTTCGAGCGTCCAAAGGCTAAAAACATGCTCTAAATCAGCACCTTGTAATGCGGGTTTGATTGGACGACCGCCCTGAGCTAAAATTAATTTAGTGTATTCTACTGTTTTTTGTTCGCCCCGGTTATTTACTGTTTCAATGCTTTGCTTTTGCCTGTCAATTGAAATTACCCGGGTGTTTATTTGAACATCAACATTATACTGCTCATTGAAACTTTCAGGACTTTGCAATATTAATTTTGAACGACTTTGAATATCGCCACCAATAAAGTAGGGTAAACCACAGTTAGCAAATGAAATATCCTGCCCGGCTTCAATCATTGTAATCTGAGCATCAGCCGAAATGCGACGAGCCTTTGCAGCGGCTGTTGCACCGGCTGCCACTCCGCCAATTATCACTATCTTTTCCATTCTGTTTTTTAATTTATTTTTCTATCCAAACTCATCCAACTTCCGCCGTTATATACATTGATAAAACCACGCGAGCTTAGTACAGACTTTGCTGTGGCGCTTCTCGATCCGGATGCACAACAAGTAATGATGATTTGATTTTTTGATTTAAATTTGCCTATACTCCCAACAAGTTTATCGAGTGGAATGTTTACCGAACTACTTATATGACCTCCTGCAAATTCAGCTTTGCTGCGTACATCTACAATTATTGCTCCTTGATTAACTAAGTCAGTAAAATCTGCTTTTGGAGCAATACCGAATAATTTTTTTAATGTTTCTAACATACTTTTTGTGTTTATTATTTGTGTTTTAAGTTTGAGTTTTTCGTTTGACGCTGCAAAGGTAGAAACTTTTTTTGAATTACAATAGTATCACTGATAAATTATTTTGATAGCACTAATATTTTTTATATCTTTGTCGTCGAATTTAAATCAATAATGTTTCAAATATCTGATATTCATGTTATTTAAAGATAAAATTTCGCCGGAACTTGCACAAGAACTTTTTTCCGATAACGAAAAAGTTTTGAAATTTATTGCCGACCTCAAATGGAAAAATGGTTATGCCTGTCGAAATTGCGGTCATACCAACTATTGCGATGGAAAAACAGCATCGTCGCGCCGTTGTACTCGTTGCAAAAAAGAAGAATCGGCTGCAGCGAACACTATTTTTCACAATATTAAATTTCCTATCAACAAAGCTTTTTACATTGCCTACAATGTCTGTGTATTGGGCAATGACTTTTCGACTTACAATTATTCCGACCAATTGGGCTTAAATCAAATGACTTGTTGGAAGTTCCGAAAACGCATTCAAAATTGTGTTTCAAGGCTTGAAGGAACTGAAAAAAGTAAAATTCAAACTGTATTATTGTCTGATTATAAATAAATAATATGAAAGCTTGGCGTCGTGCATTATTCTAAAAAATTTAGGGCTGAACAAGAGGGCGGCAAAGCGAAAGCAAATTTTTTGTTAACAAACGGAAGGTAGCCGTTTCCCAAATAAAAAATAATAAACCTCAAAAAAAGAAATAACCCAATTTCACAACTTTTTGTAGTTCCGATTGGTTTGATTAAATTTGTAGTTTAAATTAAATTTAATTTAATTTAATAGAAGTTTACTAGCTGATAATATTATATTTTACAATCGAATGGCTAAATCCAAATCAGTTTATATATGTCAGAATTGTGGTGTTGATTCACCCAAATGGATTGGAAAATGCCCATCTTGTGGTGAGTGGAACTCCTATGTGGAAGAAATTGTAAGCAAAGATGCTGTTCAGAAATTCCAGATTGCCGGAATTGAAATCACAAAACAAAAGCCAATTCTTATTTCGGATGTGGAAACCGACGAAGAAACTCGAATTGATACCGGCTGTGGAGAGTTAAATCGGGTTTTAGGTGGCGGCTTAGTTCCTGGCTCCTTAGTACTGATTGGTGGTGAGCCGGGTATTGGTAAATCCACACTTGTGCTTCAGGTAGTGCTCAATTTGAAAGGAAAACGAACGCTTTATATTTCGGGCGAAGAAAGTGTAAAACAACTTAAACTTCGTGCAGAGCGATTGAAATTTGATAATCCTGATTGCTATATTGTAAGCGAAACTTCTCTGGAACAAATTTTTGTACATATTCAAAATATTCAACCCGATGTAGTTATTGTTGATTCAATTCAAACTGTATCCACCGAAATGATTGAATCTTCGCCCGGTTCAGTTTCACAGGTACGTGAATGTACTGCTAATCTGTTGAAATTTTGTAAAACCACTTCTACTCCAGTTTTGTTAATTGGTCATATCAATAAAGAAGGGAGTATTGCAGGTCCAAAAGTGTTGGAGCATATTGTAGATACCGTTTTGCAATTTGAGGGCGATCAACATTATATGTACCGCATACTACGACCGATTAAAAACAGGTTTGGAAGTACTTCTGAGCTTGGTATTTTCGAAATGCAACAAAATGGATTGCGCGAAGTTAGCAATCCGTCAGAATTATTGCTCTCACAAAATCATGAAGGACTTAGCGGCGTTGCTATTGCTTCGGCTATCGAAGGCATTAGGCCGTTTCTGATTGAAGTACAAGCTTTGGTTAGCTCAGCTGCATACGGCACACCTCAGCGTTCAAGCACAGGTTTTGATCTTCGCCGTTTAAATATGTTACTTGCTGTTTTAGAAAAGCGAGCTGGTTTTAAAATTGCACAGAAGGATGTTTTTCTTAACATTGCCGGTGGTATTAAAGTAAATGATCCGGCTATTGATTTGGCTGTTATCTCTGCTATACTTTCGTCAAACGTTGATTTGGCAATAGAGAAACAGCTTTGTATGGCAGGAGAAGTAGGACTTTCGGGTGAAATAAGACCAATTAATCGTATTGAACAACGTATACTTGAAGCCGAAAAACTCGGTTTCAAAAAGATAATTATTCCCGATATTAATCTGAAAAGTATTAATCTCACAAAACTAAATATCGAAATAATTCGTGTAAAAAAAGTAGAAGAGGCATTTCGTGTTTTGTTTAGAAAATAGTTGAATTTATTAGTTAAAAAATACATTAAACACTTTATAGTTTTTAACGTTTTTCCTTCGATTTGGCTACATTCATAAGTATTATTGGAAATTCATGACTTTTTATAACCGCATTATTTCAGTATCTTTGTACTATAAATTTTGAAATAAAATAATGCGAACCGAACTTCAGTTAATTCTAACCCCAGAACAAGCATACAAATCAGATTTACTTACAAAGCAAGTTGCTGATAAACTGGTCATTTCTCCTCAACGAATTACACGCTTACGAACCATACGGAAATCAATTGACGCCCGCTCATTTCAACCCAAAGTGAATATTACTGTTGATGTTTACTGGGATGAAGTAGCACCTGAAGCTCCTAAAGAGGAGTTTGATTATAAGTTTGTTGGAACAAAAGAACCGGTTTTGATAATTGGTGCCGGTCCCGCGGGATTGTTTGCTGCACTCAAACTTATTGAATCGGGATTAAAACCCATAATTCTGGAACGTGGGAAAAATGCCCACGACCGCAAAGTGGATATTGCCAAACTGAATCGGAACAAAGGAATTGAAGTTGATTCCAATTATTGCTTTGGCGAAGGTGGGGCCGGAACATTTTCGGATGGAAAGCTGTATACACGCTCTAAAAAGAAAGGAAATACCGACCGAATTCTGCAAGTTTTTCATCATCACGGTGCTGCAGAAGATATTCTCTTTGACGCTCATCCTCATATTGGCTCTGATAAATTGCCAGTAGTAATTGAAAATATCAGCAAAACCATCAGTTCTTGTGGTGGCGAAATTCATTTCGAACAAAAACTTTCGGAAATTCTGATTGAGAATAATCAGGTCATTGGTTGCAAAACGGCTGATGGTAGTGTTTACAAAGCAAATGCCTTGATTCTGGCTACCGGTCATTCGGCTCACGATATTTACGAGATGCTCCACAATCAGGGAATTGCGCTCGAAGCCAAAGGTTTTGCTATGGGAGTACGAGTTGAGCATCCACAATCGCTTATTGACAGTATTCAGTACCATTGCAAAGAACGCGGACCGTATCTGCCGGCTGCAAGCTATAATCTTGTGGATCAGGTAAATGAACGTGGTGTTTATTCGTT
This sequence comes from uncultured Paludibacter sp., assembly GCA_964511245.1. GTDB lineage: Bacteria > Bacteroidota > Bacteroidia > Bacteroidales > Paludibacteraceae > Paludibacter. The sequence goes on along the minus strand of CAZEEB010000001.1, from coordinate 258 downwards.
CTGTATGTGCCCGGGCGGTCATATTGTGCCAGCCGGAAGTGGTTCCAACGAAATTGTGGTGAACGGTATGTCTGCTTCGCAACGCAATTCGCCTTATGCCAATTCAGGAATTGTGGTGGAAATTCGTCCCGAAGATATTCCGGCTGAATTTCAGGAATATGGCGAATTAGCAGGTTTGAAGTTTCAGCAATACGTTGAAAATCTGGCGTATAAAAACAACGGTGGACTTGGTCAGGTTGCTCCGGCACAGCGTTTGGG